>CAZUBS010000008.1:0-15038 GCA_964618595.1 uncultured Desulfohalobiaceae bacterium | reverse complement strand
ACACTTCCATGGACAAGAGCGACGACCACCTGGAGCAGTTCACCCGCTTCGTCAGGAAGCAGGTCGAGGAGGAGGACCTCCGGCATTTCGACCGCACGGCAGCGGCCAGACTGCTGGAGGAGTCGGTCCGTTTTGCCGGGCGCCAGGAGAAAATGTCCACTGCCTTTCCCAAGCTGGCCGACCTCATCCGGGAGGCCGACTACTGGGCGGGTCAGGAAGAATCGGAAACCGTGACCGCTAAGCACATGGACAAGGCCCTGGGCTCCCGGATCTTCCGCGCCAACCGCATCGAAGAGTACTTTCAGGAGATGATCGACCGCGGCTCGCTGATGATCGACGTGGAAGGCGCGGTCACCGGGCAGGTCAACGGTCTGGCGGTCTTCAATCAGGGCGACTACATGTTCGGCAAGCCCACCCGCATCACCGCCTCCACGGCCATGGGCCGTGACGGCATCATCAACATCGAGAGGGAGTCGGATCTTTCCGGCAGCCTGCACAACAAGGGCGTGTTCATCCTGGCCGGCTACCTGCGCAAGAAGTTCGCCCAGGACAAGCCCCTGTCCCTGAGCGCCAGCCTGGCCTTTGAGCAGTCCTACGGGGGGGTTGACGGGGACAGCGCCTCGTCAACTGAGATCTACGCCCTGCTTTCCAGCCTCTCGGGGCTGCCCCTGGACCAGTCCGTGGCCGTGACCGGCTCGGTCAACCAGAAAGGAGAGGTCCAGGCCATCGGGGGGGTCAACGCCAAGATCGAGGGTTTCTACCACTGCTGCAAGGCCGTGGGGCTGACCGGACACCAGGGGGTGCTCATCCCCAAGGCCAACGTCAAGGACCTGATGCTCCGCCAGGATGTGATCGAGGCCATTGAAAAGAAAGACTTCCATGTCTGGTCTGTGGAGACCATCGACGAGGGCATCGAGATTTTAACCGGAAAAAAGGCTGGAGAGAGAAAGGCGGACGGTTCCTATCCCAAGCGCGCGGTCAACGGGCGGGCGGACGCCAAGCTCAAAGAGCTGGCAAAGGGGCTGAAAAAGTTCGCTGCAGCAGCCAAAAAGGAAGAAGCCCAAGACGAAGCAGTCTGACCCAGGCGCGTGAGTGCGGTTCAATGCTGCATCCAGCCCCCGCTCAACCACTGTCGGCCTGTTGCTGGGCCTCGATGGCCGCCTCCACCTCAGCGACCATTTCCTCGGCTGCGTCCCCCTCTCCTATTTCCTCGCGGCCCAGCAGGAGGTTGACGGCCCGCAGGATGAGCGGCTGGTCGATGTTGCGGTACCTTTTCCAGGCAGCCAGGGCTTCCTCCCGGCTGCCGGACCGGGCCAGCACAAGCCCCAGGTAGAGCCTGGCAAAGCTCTCCCCGGCCCCCTCCCCCAGCATGGCCTCGAGCTCGGCCCGGGCCTCCGGAAGCCGCTTTGCCTTGTACAGGCTCAGGACCAACCTGCGCCTGGTGGGCAGGTGGTCGGGAAATCTCTCCAGGTAGGCCCGGTAGCACCGCACCGCTTCCGCAAACTCCCCCCGCGCCAGATGGGAGTCGCCTTTTGACACACTGCCGTCCACTCCCGGAGCCGGCCCAACCGCATCCCGTCGCCCACGGCCCACGAGGCTCTGAAACAGCTCCCTTCTGGAGTACTTTTTCTGGTAGGGGTTCTGCTTTGGGTTTTTGCTCCTGCTCATGGCCCCAATGTGCCCTATCCGCGCCATGCCCGGCAAGGGCTGAAAGACTCGGTGCCGCGCTTCCCACCCCGGCATTTTGCCCATGGAACACGAATACCCCTGCCGGGCTTCGGGCTGGTGGACACGGCCACCCTCGGCCAGCTGCCGGAGCAACCTGATCACCGGCCACCAAGGTGACTCCCTGTTTCACGTTACATAAGACATACGTCCTCTATCTCATCATATTTTGCAATCTTTATATAACAGGGGACATGTTACAGTGATCATTAACTGTATAATAAGCACTGATGCATTGACATCATCAATCTGCATTCAAGCTCATATTTTTAGAACAGGTGTCCTTCCTGAAGATCTGACACTTGATTTGACAAAAATATTTTATTCTCTATTATACACACTCCTTTGCCCCGGCCATCACGAACCACTGAATCGGACACGGAGCGTCATGCATCAAGAGTTGTGCCGCAAAACCCGGGACGTGTGCCTCCAGGAAGATTTCCGTGGACAGCCGGCGTATTTTTTCTGTAAAAATGGAACGAGCTGAAAATTTTTTTCCCAAAGGGGCCCTTCATGAGCGAAGCCAAGATCCGAGTTGAAAATCTCTACAAGATCTTCGGTCCCGAGCCTGACGAGGCCATGGAGCTGATCCGCAAGGGCCTGGGCAAGGACGAGATCCATGAAAAGACCGGCATGACCGTGGGGGTCCAGGACGCCAGCTTCGAGATCTTCTCCGGGGAGATCTTCGTGGTCATGGGGCTGTCCGGGTCGGGCAAGTCCACCCTGGTGCGCATGCTCAACCGCCTCATCGAGCCCACTGCGGGGCATGTCTTCGTGGACGGGGTCGACGTGGCCGCCATGAGCAAGGACGAGCTCATACAGCTCCGGCGCCGGGACATGTCCATGGTCTTCCAATCCTTTGCCCTCATGCCGCACCAGACCGTGCTGCAGAACGCGGCATTCGGCCTGGAGGTCTCCGGAGTGAACAAGAACGAGCGGGAGGAGAGGGCCCTCGACGCCCTTGACCAGGTGGGGCTCAAGCCTTTTGCCAACAGCTACCCCGAGGAGCTTTCAGGCGGCATGCAGCAACGGGTGGGGCTGGCCAGGGGGCTGGCCGCAGACCCGACCATCATGCTCATGGACGAGGCCTTTTCCGCCCTGGACCCCCTGATCCGCACGGAAATGCAGGACGAGCTGCTCAAGCTCCAGGAAGAGTCGCAACGCACCGTGGTCTTCATCTCCCACGACCTGGACGAGGCCCTGCGCATCGGCGACCGCATCGCCATCATGGAGGGGGGGCGCATCGTCCAGGTGGGCACCCCCGAGGAGATCCTCAAGAACCCGGCCGACGAGTACGTGCGCGCCTTCTTCCGCGGGGTGGACCCCACCAATGTCTTCTCGGCCGGGGACATCGTGCGGGACAAGCAGGTCACCTACATCCGCCACAAGGGCGAAGGACCACGGGCCTGCCTGGAACGGCTCATCGACCATGACCGCACCCACGCCTACATCCTGGACCCCAAGCGAAGGTTCCAGGGCATCACTTCCATCGACAGCCTCAAGAAGGTGGCCAAGGAAGACGGCCGGCTTTTGGACGCATTTCTCGATGGTGTGGAAGCGGTCAGGATGGACAGCACCCTGCAGGAGGTCATCCCCCACCTCACCAGCAACCCCTGGGCCGTGCCGGTGGTGGATGAAAACGGGGTTTACAAGGGCGCGATCTCCCGCAACATGTTCCTGGAGACCCTCCAGCGGGTGGAAACTGAAACGGACGAAGCCGCGGAAGCACCCGCGGAGGAAGCCACAGCATAGGCAGAGCGGTTCGCAACCCGCTGCGCACCCCCCTGCAGACAGTATATCGGAGGCACCATGGCGAGTTTCTGGGATTTCGAAGACCCCATCATACCGATGGAAGACTGGATAGAAAGCGGCGTGGGCTGGCTGGTGACCAACTACCGGCCCCAGTTCCAGCTCATCAAGTGGCCGGTGCAGAAGACGCTGTGGAGCATCGACGCCTTCCTCAACTGGCTCCACCCGGCAGCATTCCTTGTCATCTTCGGGATCATTGCCTGGCGCATCGCGGGCTGGAAAATTTCCCTGTTCAGTCTTCTGACCTTTTTCCTGGTGGGCGTGCTGGGCATGTGGTCGCAGACCATGACCACCCTGGCCATGGTCATCAGCGCGGTGGTCTTCTGCGCCGTGGTGGGCATCCCTCTGGGCATCCTGGCCTCCAGAAGCGACCGCTTCGAGGCCACCATCAGACCTGTCCTCGACGCCATGCAGACCACTCCCGCCTTCGTCTACCTGGTGCCCGTGGTCATGCTTTTCTCCATCGGCACGGTGGCCGGGGTCATCGCCACCATCATCTTCTCCATGCCCCCGATCATCAGGCTGACCAACCTGGGCATCCGGCAGGTCCCCAAGGAGCTGGTGGAGGCCGGGCAGGCCTTTGGCTCAACGGGCTGGCAGGTGCTCATGAAGGTCCAGATCCCCCTGGCCATGCCCACCATCATGGCCGGGCTGAACCAGACCATCATGCTCTCCCTCTCCATGGTGGTCATTGCCGCCCTGATCGGGGCCGGCGGACTGGGCGTGCCTGTCTTCCAGGGGCTGAACAACCTGCAGGTGGGACTGGCCGGGGTGGGCGGCCTGAGCATCGTGCTCATGGCCATGGCCCTGGACCGGGTCACACAGGCCCTGGGGCAGCAAAAAAAGCAATAATGGACTGAATCCAACAGGATTCACATCAACTGAATGCCTTTGAGAACATTGTAAAGGAGGTAGTATGACTCTACGAAAAACAACCCTGAAGCTTGTGTTGCTGGTCATGGTAACCACCCTGCTCGTCTCCGGCACGGCCCTGGCTTTTCATGAACCGGGAAAGGGCAAGACCGTCAACCCTGCCCGAGCCACATGGGATACTGAATTTTTTCAGGTCGCCCTGGTCTCCCGGGGATTGGAAGAGCTCGGTTACAAGGTAGAGGATCCCAAGGAGTTCTCCAACCCCATTTTCTATCAATCCGTGATGCAGGGTGACGTGGACTTCTGGGCCAACGGCTGGTTCCCCCTGCATAATGAACAGCTGCCCAAGAACTTTGACCAGGGGGCCAAGATCGCCGGCACCATGGTCAAAGCAGGAGCCATCCAGGGATATTTGGTCTCCAAGCGCGACGTGGAGAAGTTCGACATCACCTCCCTTGATGACTTCAAGCGCCCAGAGGTCAAGAAGGCCTTTGACGCCAATGGCGACGGCAAGGCCGACCTGGTGGCCTGCCCCCCGGGATGGGGCTGTGAAAAGGCCATTGACCAGCACCTCGAGCAATACGATCTCAAGGACCACATCAATCCTATCAAGGCAGGATACTCTGCATCCATGGCCGACGCCCTGGCCCGTTACGGCGCAGGCGAGCCGGTCTTCTTCTACACCTGGACCCCCAACTGGACCATTTATAAGTTAAAACCCGGCGAAGATGTGCTGTGGATCAACGTGCCCGAGGTCGATGATGAGGACATGGTGGCCACTGGAGTGGAAGGCGCCGTCACTGACCCCCTCAAAATGGGCTTTGTTGCCAACGACATCGCCATTGTAGCCAACAAGGACTTCCTTTCGAGCAACCCGGCCGCGGCAAAGTTTTTCGAGGTTATCCGGCTGCCGCTGCCCGACATTGCCGCCCAGAACATCAAAATGTTCGAGGGCGAGGACAGGCAGAAGGACATCGAGCGTCACGTGGATGAGTGGATCGCCAAGAACACGTCCACCTGGGATGCGTGGCTGAACGATGCCAAGCTGGCTGCAGTCGAGGCCGAGTAAACCGGGTTTTTATGCCAACCCTGCAGGCCGCCCCTCGGGGCGGCCTTTTTTTGGGGGAAAGCTGAGTCTTTGCACACATCAGGCCACGTTCACACCGTGCCTGCTTTGATGTACCCTGCCGAAATAGTATCACACTCAGTCCACACGGCACCTCAACGCCGAGGAGGCAGGGATGGGAGATCCGCAGCCACGGACCGCACTGGACGAGGTCAAGCTGGGGCTGGCGGCCACGGCCGAGGCCATCGTGCCCTGGTTTTTCAAGAACATGCACGAGTACTACTTCCGGACCCACAGCCACGAGGAACTGGTCCGGCATCTGCAAGCCATCATATCCGGGCAGGTGACCACCCAGAACCAGACCCTTCTGCTCAGAAGCCCCTGCGGAACGCGCATCACCTACATCACCCCGGGGGCCAGCCCCCGAAACCTGGTGACCGCCCTTGAGCATCTCGAGCCCGAAGCCATCCAGACCACCCGACTGTACACCAGCTTCGACCGGGCCCTGTCCCTGATCACCTTCCACCTGACCGACCAGGAGCAGGCCAGCCCGTCCAGCAGGAAGTTCCGCCAGGTGGTTGACCAGCTCACCTCTGAAGAGATCATCTCCCGGGAGGAGAGTGACAGCTTCAGCCGCTTCCTGTCCTGCACCTCTGCCGATTACGTGGAGAAGTTCGAACCGGGACGCGCCGCGCGCCACTTCCGACTCCTCCAGACCCTGACCGGCGAGGAGGTCCTGGTCAGCCTGGAGGAGCAGGTCTACCCCAGGGAAGACCGCATCACAGTGGCCATGCGCAACCCCCCGGCCACGGGCATCCTGGTGGAGACCGCCAAGGTTCTGAACCGGTACGACATTCCCGCCCGCAGGGCCTATGCCGATGTCTTCGACCTCAAGGACGGGAGCACCGCCGCCATCATCACCCTGTATGCGGAAGGCAATGACCAGCGCATCCTGCGCGACTCCGATCTCTGGAGGAACATTGAGCAGGATCTCCAGCTGCTCAAGTGGTACGCCCCGGACAGACTGGAGCGGTTTGCCGACGAGCACGGCTGGCCCCTGGCGGACGTCTCCCTGCTCCAGGCCACCTGCCTGTTCGCCCACCAGGTCCTGCTGCGCTCCGACCCCTATGCCTACACCCACGACCGGATCAGGAACACCATGCTCAGCCATCCTGACATGGCCGAAAAGCTCCTGGGCTTCTTCCGGGCCCGATTCTCCCCTGAAACAAAGCGTCGCGAGCGGACCTGCGCAGCGCTTCTGCACGACCTGGAAACAGCCATCCAGGGCTTCTCCAGCACCCTGACCCGGAACATCTTCCAGGCCGCCCTTGATTTTTACCTGCACACTCTGCGCACCAACCGGTATGTTTCAGGACGCTTCGGTCTGGCCTTCCGGCTCGACCCGGCCGTGTTCGAGTTCCTGACCGACGGCCCTGAACCGCCCTTTGGGGTCTTCTTTTTCCACGGTGCACGCCACATCGGGTTTCACGTGCGCTACCGGGACATGGCGCGGGGTGGCCTGCGCCTGGTCCAGACCAGGTCCATGGAACACTACAAGATGGAGAGCAACCGCGTCTTCGATGAGGTCACCGCCCTGGCCACGGCCCAGCAGATCAAGAACAAGGACATTCCCGAGGGTGGGGCCAAGGCCATTCTCCTGCTCAGGCCCGACGGCGAGGTCGACCTGTCCGTGAAGTCCCTGGTCGACTCACTGCTGGATGTCATCGTCTCCTCAAGGGACAGCCCCACCCTGGACGGGGTGGTGGACTATCTCGGCCGCCACGAGATCATCTACCTCGGGCCTGACGAACACATCAAAACAGGGCATGTGCAGTGGATCGTGGAGCAGGCCCGAAGGCGCGGCTACACCTGGCCGGCGGCTCTGATGAGCTCCAAGCCCGGGGCCGGCATCAGCCACAAGACCTACGGGGTGACCAGCCTTGGAGTGGTCGTTTTTCTGGAGGAGGTGCTCAGGCTCATGGGCATCGACCCCGGGGCCCAGCCCTTCACGGTCAAGATGACCGGTGGCCCTGCTGGTGACGTGGCGGGAAACGCCCTCAAGATCATGATCCGGAAGTTCGGCCCCCGGGTGCGGGTGCTGGCCATGTCCGACGGGCATGGGGCGGCCTGTGACCCAGAAGGGCTGGACCACGGCGAGCTGCTCCGGCTGGTCGGGCTGTCCGCTTCCATCGACGCCTTTGACCCCGCCCGCCTCTCGGGGGAGGGGGCCTTCGTGATCACGGCCGACACCCTGGATAACAAGCTGACCCGGGACGAGCTGCACAACTCGGTCAAGGCGGACATCTTTCTGCCCTGCGGGGGTCGGCCCGACACCATCAACGCTGCCAACTGGGACCGGTTTCTGGACCACAACGGGCTGCCCACGGCCGGGGCCATCGTGGAAGGGGCCAACCTCTTTCTCTCGGACGAGGCCAGGCTCAAGCTCCAGCAGGAGAACGTGCTCATCGTGCACGGCTCCTCGGCCAACAAGTGTGGGGTGATCGCCTCCTCCTACGAGGTCCTGGCCGGACTGATCCTCTCCGACGAGGAGTTTCTGGCCCTCAAGGAAACCTACATTGCCCAGGTGCTCGAGCTGCTGGAAAAACGCGCCCGCGACGAGGCCAGGCTCCTGCTGCACGAGTTCAAGCTGTCCGGGGGCAGGCACCCCCTGACCCAGGTCACGCTGGACCTCTCCGCGGAGATCAACACCCTGGGGGACAAGATCGCCGAAGCCCTCTCCCTGGGGGTCGAGGATCTCACGGCCAACGAACACCTGTGCCGGACCTTGCTCGAGTACTGCCCCCCGGTGCTGGCCGAGAAGTACCGTGAGCGGGTCGTCCACGACCTGCCGGCCCGGTACCGCTTCGCCCTGCTCGGGGCCCACCTGTCCTCCTACATCGTGTACACCGAAGGAACCGGCTGGCTCAGGCAGCTGCTCCAGGTCAGGGATGTCTTCCGGGTCATCCAGACCTATCTGGAGCAGGGCAGTGCCGTGAGCGAGCTGCTCCAGTCCCTGGCCTCCCTCGAGGGCGCCCCGAGGCTGGAGCTCTCCCGGATCGTCAGCACCACCGGGCGCAAGTACCTGACCACCCACAGCCTTGGGCTCGAATAACCGCAACTGCCAGGAGCACCGCATGCCCTCTCCCTCTGCCCAGAAAGTCAAGGATGAGTTCAAGAACTCCGACCGCCAGCTGCTCGAAAGCGTGGACAGGACCCTTACGGAACGGAAAAGGCTCGGACTGGACGGGTTGATCGGCGGCCTGGAGGCGGTGATCATAAACACGGAGCTGACCAGGCTCAAGCCCGCGGTGCAGGAGCTTATGCGCACCACCGGGCTGGGCTTCGCCATGGCCTTTGAGGACGATGCCTACACCACCTGCCTGCTGCAGGCCCCGGGCTCGGCCGACTTTCTGCTCCGGGCCCGCAAGCGTGAGCCCAACCCGTTCAGCTCACTGAACCAGGCCCCCAAGGCGCAGCACCTGCCCAACACCCGGCTGGAAACCTTCGTGTTCAGGGCCAATGACCTGGACCGCTTCACAGCCATCCAGAAGAACAGGGGACAGGACTTTCTGAGCCGGGACATCATCAGGACACCCAGCTTCGACTATATCCAGACGCCCCCCTCGCCTTACACCGGCAATGCCCTGGGGTTCGTGACCTTCAAGGGGGAGCGCAGCTACCTCAAGCCCGGCTCCCGGGTGCTGGACTGGTCCTTCCCCAAGCCCGAGCTGCCCCACCTGAGCAACATCTTCGAGCTCGACCACTGCGCCACCAGGATCACCGCCCAGGACCGTGACGCAGCCATCACCGAGTTCCTGGCCCTGACCAGCTACCACTTCGAGTTCGCCATCTACGTGGAGACCCTCAACTCCATCACCAACGTGACCCGGCTGTCGCTCAAGGACTACGCCATGGTCTTCACCTCGGGCATCGAACCGTACCGCGAGGACGGCTCCTCCGGACCCACCGAGCAGTTCATCGCCAATTACGGCCGTCGGGTCCACCACATGGCCTTCCGCACCGAGGACATCGACGCCACCTACCAGGCCCTCAAGGACGACGGCATGGAGTTTCTGGTCGAGCTGGTGGGCTCGCCCGAGGACGGGCTCAAGCAGACCTTTTCCATGCCCTCCCCCAACACCCTGCTGGTCAACGAGTACATCCACCGCTACGGTGACTTTGACGGCTTCTTCACCCGCAGCAACGTGACCATGCTGACCAAGGCCACGGAGAGGCAGTGAAGGGTGGTTGATCTCACGCCTCACTTTCACAGAGGTCCTGACGCCATGAAAAGCCCCCTCCCCATCTTCGTGATGATCCTGTCAGCGGCCGTCTTCGCCCTGGCCACGGTGCTGATGCTCCAGGGTCAGCCCTTTTTCTCCCGCTGGTACTACTGCTTTGCCTGGTGGCCCTATATCCTGTTCGTCCAGTCCCTGTTGCGGCTGCGAAACGGTGCCGCCCTGCTGTACAGGGACCCCGCCCGTTTCCTGACCCTGCTTCCCTTGTCCGTCATCATCTGGCTGGTCTTCGAGGTCTTCAACTTCCGTCTCAACAACTGGCATTACATCGGCCTGCCAGCGTCCACACTGGAGCGCTGGACAGGATACATTCTGTCCTATGCCACGGTGGTGCCGGGCATCTTCACCACTGCCGCCCTGCTCGAGAACCTGGGGGTTTTCAGCACCCTGGAAAAGGTCCGCGCCCTGAAAGCTCCGCGCAGGCTCTTCCTGCCCTGCGTGATCCTGGGCAGCCTCTGCTACGTCCTGCCCCTGGCCTGGCCGCGCTTCTTCTTTCCCCTGGTCTGGGGCAGCTTCGTGCTGCTGCTCGAGCCCATCAACTACCAGATGGGGGCCCCGTCGCTGCTCAGGGCCTGGAGCCGGGGCTCGTTGAGAACCGCGGCCCTGCTCCTGGCAAGCGGGGCGATATGCGGGCTGTTGTGGGAGCTGTGGAACTTCTGGGCTGGATCCAAGTGGGTGTACACCGTGCCTTTCGTAGGCCACGTCAAGCTCTTCGAGATGCCGGTGCTCGGCTTCCTGGGCTTTCCCCCCTTTGCCCTGGAATGCTACGCCATGGTCTACTTCCTCAAAGGGCTGGGCCGAACCGCCCTCACCACCCTCTCACCCGCGGGACGAACTGTCTGGTTCGGCCTGGCCGTGGCAGCGGGAACGGCATTCACGCTGATAACCCTGAACGGCATCGACCTCTACACCGTGCTCAGCCTGGCACCCTGACACGCTGGCCAACGCCTCTTGAGCCCAGCCCTTTCCAAGGCTCGGGCTTCCCCCTGGCAGCTGTTGCAAACTGTCCTTTTCAGCAGGCCGTTCAAAAACCACGCTGGCAAGGCGCTTTGCCAGGGGCAAGACCGAAGCGTATTCCCTATACGTGAGGGTTTGACCCTGGTGAAGCAACGCAGTCCAGCGGGGATTTTTCAACGGCCTGCCGGCTGCCGACGGTCACGAGGACACTATCGTCTTCAGCCCGATGCCGAACCTGCGCATCCGGTTGTGCACCGTGGCCCTGCTCACCCCGAGGATCCTGGCTGCCTGGGACTTGTTCCACCCGGCCTGCTCCAGGGCGCTGTTCAGCTGCTCCCGCTCGCTCCCAGTAGCCCTGGGCCCTGACGCGGAAGCGCTCTGCCCGCAGGGATCCAGCCGACTGATCTGCAGGGGCAGGTGGTCCGGCTCGATGACACCCGCGTCCATGACCACAAAGGCATACTCCAGGGCGCTCTTGAGCTCCCGAACGTTGCCCGGCCAGTGGTGGAGCATGAACAGCTGCATGGCTTCCGGGGACAGGCCCTGGATGGGTTTGCCGGTCTTTTTTTGCAGCCTGCGCAGAAAGCTGTCCACCAGCAGGGGGATGTCCTCCCGGCGCTCCCTGAGCGGTGGGAGATGGACCGGGATGACGTTGATGCGGAAGTAGAGGTCTTCCCGGAAGGTCCCCTGCCTGACCAGCTGCTCCAGATCCTGATTGGTGGCGGTGATGATGCGCACGTCCACGGACATGGAACGGTGCCCGCCCACCCGCTCGAACTGCTTGGTCTCCAGGACCCGCAGCAGCTTGACCTGGGTGGCGGGCGGCACGTCCCCGATCTCGTCCAGAAAGATGTCCCCCCCGTCCGCAACTTCAAAGCGTCCCTGTCGGTGGGTGACGGCGCCTGTGAAGGCGCCCTTGGCGTGTCCGAAAAGCTCGCTCTCCAGCAGGGAGTCGTTCAATGCGGCGCAGTTGAACTGGATGAACGGCCCCTGCCTGCGCGGCCCCTGCTCGTGGATGGCCCGTGCGGCCAGCTCCTTGCCCGTGCCTGACTCACCATAGATGATGACCGGGGCGTCGCTCTGGGCTGCGCGGTCCAGCAGGCTGAAGGTACGCTGCATGGCCTCGGAGATGCCGGTCATGCCGCTGTACCCCTCGTCTCCATCCAGCTGCCGTTTCAAATCTTTTATGGTCTCGTCCCGCCTGACGATCTCGGTCACGTCGGTGACCGTCTCCACCGCCCCCACGACTTCCCCGTTTCTCTGCAGCAGCGACGCATTCTTCAAGGCGTGGAGAAAGGACCCGTCCTTGCGCTCAAGCCGGCAGCTCTTGCGCTCCTCGCGCCTGGTGTCGAAGAGGCGGCACCAGTGGTCCCTGCCCCTGGCGCGGGACGCCTTGCACACGTCGCACTTGAGCACCGAGCAGGATTTCCCCAACAGGTCCTCCCGCTCATACCCCAGGGTCTGGAGCAGGGCATCGTTGACCATGACAATGCGTCCCCGCGGGTCCACCATGAACAGGCCGTCGTTCATGGTGTTCAGAATATCCTTCAGAGCCCATTCGGGCAGGTTCGCCAACATGACGCCTCCGCATAGCAAGCTTTTACATGTGTATAAACATATGTAAACACCTTGCCGAAGAAGCGCAAGGGTGCGCTCCCAGTTTAATTTAAATTTCAACGCTTTATGAGCCAAAGGCTCTTGGCCCGCTTCCTGCTTCCCCCAGGCCTGGAGGCATTTTCGGATCCTTGAGGGATGATACTGATTTTGTATTCTTTAAATGCTTTACTGTTTTCACGTAATGTATGTAGTTTGTCTCAAGGGGTGGGCTTTTTTATGGGAGAGAAGTTGTGAAACGTCACGAGGAGGAGGACACCATGGGAGTATGGCGGCTGAGGAAGTTTTCTGGACCGGGGTTGCTCCTGGTCCTGCTGTTTCTTGTCTCCGGCCCGACCATGGCCGCGGAGGAGACCGAGGAATCCTACAAGCCCTACGGTGCGCAAGAGGCCTTGCGGGTGACCGAGCAGCCTCCGCACTGGATCACCGCTGACCACGCCAAACACGAGGCGCTCCAGGTTGACTTTGACAAGCCCGAGGAGGTCACCGAGGCCTGCCTGTCCTGCCACAACGAGGCCGGGTTGCAGATGATGGATACCATCCACTGGACCTGGATCTGCCCGGCCGACCCTGCAGGCAAGATGGGCAAGGCAGGTCTGACCCTGAACAACTTCTGAGTGAACATCCAAGGCAACGAGGCTCGTTGCACAAGCTGCCACGCCGGCTACGGATGGAAGGACGATTCCTTCGATTTCACCAACCAGAGCAAGATCGACTGCCTGGTCTGCCACGACCAGACCGGTCAGTATGAGAAGTTCCCCTCCACGGCGGGCTACCCGGTTTCCGAGCCCAAGAAGTTCGGCAACAAGACCTACTACCCGCCCGACTATAAGAAGGTGGCCCAGTCAGTGGGTCTGCCCAAACGCGAAAACTGCGGCGCCTGCCATTTCTACGGCGGCGGCGGTGACGGGGTGAAGCACGGCGACCTGGACTCCTCCATGGCCCAGCCCAGCAAAAGCCTGGACGTGCACATGAACGCCGAGGGGGCCGATTTCACCTGTGTGCGCTGCCACACCACCGAGGCCCACAAGGTCTCCGGGCGCTGCTACAAGAAACCAGCCTTCGAGGAGTTCAAGAGCCTGATCGACGACGACCAGATCAAGCGCATCTCCTGCGTGTCCTGCCACACGGAGAAGCCCCACGAGCCCGGGCTCAAGGCCAACGACCACACCGACAAGGTCTCCTGCCAGGCCTGCCACATTCCCGCCTTTGCCAGGGAACTGCCCACCAAGATGTGGTGGGACTGGTCCACGGCCGGACGCATGAAGGACGGCAAGCCCTTTACCGTCACCGGCGACTACGGCAAGCACACCTACGACACCAAAAAAGGGGACTTCCGCTGGGAAAAGAACGTGGTGCCGGAATACTTCTGGTTCAACGGCAGCCTGGACTACGTGCTGCTCACGGACACCATCGACCCCACCAAGCCGGTGGAGCTGAACAAGGTCATGGGCGAGCGCGACGACCCCAAGTCGCGCATCTACCCCTTCAAGGTGCACAGAGGCAAGCAGCCCTACGACAAGGGCACGAACACCATGGCCGCTTTGCACCTGTTCAGCGGCAAAGAGCCCGATGCCTACTGGGGCTCCTTTGACTGGGAAAAGGCCATCTCCTCGGGGATGGACTACGTGGGGCTCGACTACAGCGGCGAGTTCGGCTTCGTGGAAACGGTCTACTATTTCCAGACCACCCACATGGTGGCCCCCAAGGAAGACTCACTGGCCTGCGAGTCCTGCCACGCCAAGGACGGCAGGCTGGCCAACCTGGCCGGCTTCTACATGCCGGGACGCGACTCCAACACGGTCGTGGACCTGATCGGCTGGACAGCCGTGATAGGCTCCATCGTCATCGTGCTCATCCACGGCATCCTGCGCTCGGTCGCCCGCAGGCGCAGAGAAGCCCAGGGAGGTGCTTGATATGCAGGAACAAAAAACAGCCCGTACCAACGTCATCTATCTCTACAGCCGGTTCGAGCGCTTCTGGCACTGGTTCCAGGCCCTGCTGATCATAGTGCTGCTGGTCACCGGCTTCGAGATCCACGGCACCTACTCCCTGCTGGGGTTCGAGACCGCCTTCACCGTGCACAACTACGCCGCCTGGACCTGGTTGATCCTGTACGCCTTCATCATCTTCTGGATCATCACCACCGGGGAGTGGAAGCAGTACGTGCCCACCTTCCGCAAGCTGTTCGACGTGGGCTGCTACTATGCCTACGGCATCTTCCGGGGGGAGTCCCACCCGGTGCCCAAGTGCGCCCGGGTCAAGCACAACCCCCTGCAGCGGCTGACCTACCTGGGCATCGTGACCTTCCTGGTGCCCTACCAGCTGGTCACCGGCTACCTGTACTACTACTACAACAAGTGGCCCGAGCTTGGGTTCGATTGGACCCTGGGGACCATTGCCGTGCTGCACACCATCGGCGGGTTCGCCATGCTGGTCTTCTTCATCGTGCACGTCTACATGACCACCACCGGCCACCACCCCTTCGCCCACACCCTGGCCATGATCACCGGCTGGGAGGAGGTGGAGGACACGGCCGAGCACGAGTGGGAGGTCAAGACCCGCTGACCCCGACCCTTTCTCCCTCATCCCCCTCCCCCGTGACGGGACAGGCGTGCCACCCACGCCTGTCCCGTTTTTTTGGTTCATCCGGTTCAAGGGTACTTTTCCAAAGCTGCCGGTTTCGGAAAGAGGCC
>CAZUBS010000007.1:0-16428 GCA_964618595.1 uncultured Desulfohalobiaceae bacterium | reverse complement strand
CGAAGAACTCGGTCGGCCGTGCGTCCACGAACAGGGCCTGCTGTTCCTGGTGCATGGCCAGGGCGAGCTGTCGGGAAATGGTCTCCGGGGCGGGGCCGGACATGGAGGCGGGAAGCAGGGAGAGACGGTTCGGGCTGGCCATGTTGAACAGCAGCCCCAGGACCACGCTGACCACTGCCAGCATGGCGAAGTCGATCCAGGAGGCATGACTGACCCGCTCCTTCTCCCGGTGCACCAGGCTCAGGATCCGTTCCTTGGTGGTCTGCAGCAGGTCGATCTCGTCCCTGGCCGAGGTCAGGTCGGCCAGGGTTTGTTCCAGCTCCAGGTTGCGCCGTTCCAGGTCGGCGTTGAGGCGCTTGGCCATGACGAAGTGACGGGCATTGTCCAGGCTGACCATGAACTGGCTGAGCAGCATGGACATGAGCCGGTGCTCCTCCTTGGAAAACCCGCCCCCCTGCAGCCTTTGCCCCAGCCCCAGAGCCCCACGGCACTCTTCGTCAACGGTGAACAGCACCACGGCGGAAACATCCCCGGGCACGTCCGCGAGCAGCTCCGGATCGGTTGTCCAGCGGGACTCCATGATGTGGGGGATGCGGTCCTTGAGGGCCACGAAAAGACCGAACAGGACCTCGCGAACCTCTACCGTGGAAAGCTTTTCAGCCTCCTTGGGGTCCAGCCCCCTCGATGTCACCTCGGTCTCCCCCAAACCCTGGTCATAGACGACGAGGAATCCCTCCCGCACGGAAAAGGAGCCCAGGACCAGCAACAGGAACGTCTCCAGGATGGGGTGCGGCTCCACCAGGCCGGACAGCTCCACACTGGCATCGTAGAGGGCCTGCAGCTGGAGCGCCCTGCGGTCGAGGTCGTCCCGGGCATCCTCCATCTCCTGCAAGGCGGCGGATAGTCGAAGGTTCTGGTGCTCCAGCCTGGTGTTCATGGCCTGGATCTTTTCGTGCGCCATCGCCCTCTGGAGCACCGCCCTGAGACTCCTTTTGAGGCCCAGGACCAGGTCGAGGTCCTCCTGCTCGTAGGGGGCCTGATCAATGCGCGGCCCCAGCCCCAGGATCCCCTGGACGCCCTGCTCCAGGACAAAGGCCACCAGGATCTCGGTGCCTGCAGGCAGGAGGGGTTCCCGGGCCAGGTGCCTGCCCCGGAAGACCACCGGGGCGGAGCGCTCCGTCCTCAGCCCGGCGCCGGAGGAGAATATCTTGTCGGCCAGCTCCCTGGTCATCTGCTGCAATGCCTCGACCTCCTCCTGGGCAAGCCCCCTCGACGACAGATCGACCCGGGTCTGATCGTCGTATCTGATAAGGACAAAACCCGAGGACGCGCCCACCGGCCCCATGCACAGAGGCAGGAAGCTCTCCAGGATGGACGAGATGCTGGTCATCCCTGTCAGCTCCCGGGTCACCTCGTAAAGGGTCCTCAAGTGATAGAGCTTCTTCTGGGGACCTGCGGCCTCGACGCC
The DNA here is from genome assembly GCA_964618595.1 of uncultured Desulfohalobiaceae bacterium. Classification (GTDB taxonomy): domain Bacteria; phylum Desulfobacterota; class Desulfovibrionia; order Desulfovibrionales; family CAZUBS01; genus CAZUBS01. The sequence goes on along the minus strand of CAZUBS010000007.1, from coordinate 14,960 downwards.
GGGGGAGAAGACGGCGTCAGGAGCGGTCATTTGGTCAGGCGCTGGATGTCCTGCAGGAATCCGTCGATGTCGTTGATCATGCCCAGGTGTGCATACAGCACTTCGCCCTCCCTGGTGACGACCATGGTGAAGGGGGTCAGCGGCTCCTCGATCTGTTTGTGGAACCCGTAGTCCTCATCGCGCACCACCGGGAAGGGGTAATCCTTCTTCCTCAGGTATGCGGCCTCGGCCGGAGTGGCGCCGGCGGCAATGGACAGCATCTTGATCCGCTCGCTCAGGTCGGTACGCTGCAGGCGCTTGAAAAGCTTGTTGAAACCGGGGAGCTGGCTTCGGCACTGCGGACAGTAGACGCCGATGATCTCCACCAGCAGGTAGGGCGTTGGCAGGTCGGAGAAAGTGAACTCCGAGGCATCCCCCAGCTTGAGATACTCCCTGTCCGACTGATTTTCCGGGGCGGGAAAGCAGTACTCCGGCAGGGTCTGCCCGGGCTCAGGGTCGGCGGCACACTGCTGCGCGGGGATGAACAGAGCCGCCAGCAAGATCAGAATGAGTACAATCGATTTCATGTCTTCCTCCCTGTGAGTGCTTCCAGCCCCAAGTTTTGATTATATCCTGTCGGGCTTCAAAGCTGCAACGGCCTCCTGCTCAGTTTCAAAAACCTCGGCCAGCTTCTGCAGCCCAACGATCTCGAAGACCTTCTTGAAGTTCTCGGAAAGCCCCACAATGGCCCGGGGGATCTTTTTTTTCTGAAGCTCGACCAGGTGCTGGGTCAGGATGGCGATGCCCGCCCCGTTGACCGAGGCGTTGGTGTTGAAGTTCAGGATTACCGCTGAGGAGTGCCCGGCCTTGTCAAAGGCCTCCTGCAGGTGTCCCTCGGAACGGGAGGTGATGTTGCCCTGGATGTCGATCACAGCCAGTCCTTCCATGGTTCGGACGCTGATCTCCTGCCCCTTGCTTTCGGCGATGCGGATGCGTTCCTTGGCCCGTTTGAGCGCCCCCTCCAGGTCCTTCTGCTGGATGGGCTTGTTGATGAAGTCCGTGGCGTCGAGGTTGAGGGCCCTGATGGCCAGGTCCATGTCGCCGTGCCCGGTGATGACGATGACCTCTGTCAGGGGGTTCTTTTCCTTGATGCGCTTGAGGAGTTCGATTCCGTCCATGCCGGGCATTTTGATGTCGGTGAGCACGATGGGCGGGTTTTCCCGCTCGAAGAAATCCAGCCCCTCCTCGCCGCTCTCCGCCGTGATCACATCGTAACCGTAGGCATTGAGGATGAGGCGGAACATGGACAAAGTGGGTTTTTCATCGTCGACAACCAGGATCCGCTGCATACATGCTCCTGTCTCTTACTCGGTGGGTGGAAATAGCAACTTGAAAGTGGTGCCCTTACCGGGCTGGCTGGTGATGCGAATGTCCCCGCCATAATCCTTGACGATACCATAGGTGATGGACAGGCCAAGCCCCATGCCCTGACCCACCTCCTTGGTGGTGTAGAAAGGTTCGAAGATCTTGTTGCGCTCGGACTCGTGGATGCCGATCCCTGTGTCGCTGATCTCGATCTTGACCTTGCCGTCCACGGCGCAGGAGCGGATGGAGATCTGGTTGCCGTCGGGGCTTGGCTCCTCGCGCTGGATAATGGCGTCCCGGGCATTGGTGACCAGGTTGAAGAGCACCTGCTGCAGACGGTTGTCGTGAGCCAGGATGGGGGGCAAGCCGGGATCCAGATCGAGATTGAGGGAGATGTTGTGCAGCTTGAGCTGCTGCCCGACGATGTTCATGACCCCCTTGATGGACTTGTTCACGTCCAGCTTTTCCTTGATCAGCTCCGCCTTGCGTCCGAAGGCCCGCAGGGTGTTGATGATCTCTGTGGCCCGGTCCACCTGCATGCTGATCTCCCGCGAGACCTGGTCCAGGTGCTCCTGGGGGATGCATCCCGACTCGCTGGCGGCCATGCTCAGGAAATCGCTGCCCATCTTGATGGCGTTGAGGGGCTGGTTGATCTCGTGGGCGATGCCGGCGGACATCTCCCCCAGGGTTTTCATCTTCCCTGCCTGAATGAGCTGGGCATCCTTCTCGATCATCTCCGTGATGTCCGTGGTGGCGATGATCAGGGCCTCATGCCCCTTGTAGCTGATCGGGCAGGCGTGCAGGTTGACGAAAAAAGGCTCCATGCCCTTCTTATAATGCAGGACCTTGGTGCAGTAAACGCAGGAGTAGTTCTCGGGCAGATCCTCGAACCTGTTCAGGCACTGGACCACGAAATCGGGATCGAGATCGGTGAAAGGCCTGCCGAGCAGCTCCTTCTTCTCGTACCCGTAGAGGTCCTCGGCCCTGGGGTTGACGTCCAGGATCTCGAAGGAGTTGTGGTCCACGACCAGGATGGGGTCCGGACCGCTGTCGAAAAGGGACCGGTACTTCTCCTCGGACTCCTGCAGCCTGCGGCGGTAGAGCCTGATGGACCAGACCATGTTCCGGAAGGAGTCGGCCAGCTGCTTGACCTCGTCCCCTGAATGCTTCTGGTAGAACCGGCACTGCTTGCAGGTGCGCAGGCTTTCCGCGGACCGCTCCGAGCTCATGGAGTCGAGGGTCTGGTCGAAGTGCCAGCAGGGCAGGTCGGTGTTGCGGTAGGCCGGGCAGTCCTTGGGGTTCCAGTCTTCGCTCTGGTCCTCGAAATCAAGGGATATGTCGAAGTGCCCCCTGGAGAGCTCGTCCGAGATCCTGGTCAGCTTGCGGATGGGAAGGGTGATGTAGTTGGCCAGGCGCAGGCTGATGAAGAAAATGATGACGATGATGGCAGAGATGAAGCCGAGGAAGGTGATCCTGAGCTTGCCAACCAGGTTGTCGATGTGCTGCTTGTTCAGCCCCACATGCACCGTGCCCACCTGGTAGATGCCCTCGTCAATGGGCACTGCAATGTCGTAGGCGGGTTCCCCCAGCACCTCGTTGAGGCTCACGCTGCTCGTTTCCCCCGGAAGGAGGCTGTTGACCGTGGCCAGCTCCGGGGGAAAGGGCCGGGTCAGGGTGTGGGCCAGAACGTTGTCCTCGGTGCCGCTGACATAGATGTACGCCACCAGGTCCTTGCGTTCCCCCAGGTAGGCCGCGTCAAAGACCAGGGTGACCAGCTCCGGGGTGTTGTTGTCCAGGATGTACCCCCGGGCCCGGTCGGCAATGGACTGGGCAATGGCGGTCCCCCGGTGCTCAAGCTCGGAGGTCAGGCTGGAGACCAGAATCCAGCGGGCCAGGAAGGCAATGGCCGAGCTGACCAGCAGAATAACCCCCAGGGTGGAGAAGAAGAGCTTCTTGTTGAGGCTCAAATTTCCCAGAGGCTTCATGGCTGATATCCCCCCGGATCAGGCCCCTGCGGCTGTCGCCCGGCAAACTCCCGGCCGACCTTCTCCCAGTCTTTGACCAGGGTAAAGCGCCCGTTGTCCAGGCGGAAAAAGTAGACCCGGTCCAGGCCCTGGTGGTCGTCGGGGCTGAAGGAGACGCTCAGCTCGTCTGCCAGGGGAAAATTGCGGATGGACTCGATTGCGTCCAGGAATTTTTCCCTGGTCAGGTTCCGGCCAGCCCGGCGCAGCCCTTCCACCAGGACCTTGGCGTTGAAAAAACCCTCCTGGCCGATAAAGTTGGGTTTTTCCTGAGGATAGTATTTGTGCAAAAGGTCGATGTAATCCGGATTGTCCGGCTCGCCCTTGGTCTCGGCGTGGTGGGGCATCGGCACGACCTGGGACAGGATGACCATGGCTCGCTGCTGCTCCTCCAGCCGCCGGGCCAGCTCCTCGGCCCCGACAAAGGACACGTTGTAGAACAGGGGGCAGAAGCCCTGACGCACCGCTTCCTGAATGAACTTGGCGCAGGGGTCGTAGGTTCCGATCATGACCACTGCTTCGGCACCCGAGTTCATGATCCTGTGCAGGCCCTCGTCGATGTCCATGGTCCCCCTGATGTAGGTTCCCCTGGCCACGGGCTGCAGGTCGTAGCGGCGCAGGGCCAGCTCGGTCCCGGTCAAGCCGTCGAACCCATAGGCGTCGTACTGGTAGAACACGGCGATCTTTCTGAGGCCCAGGTCCTCGACCAGGTGCTTCACCGCGGCCTCGGTCTCCTGGTAATAGGAGGCCCGGACATTGATCAGGTAGCGTTTGAACGGCGACCTGAGGGCATTGGCCCCGGTGAACATGCCGATCAGTGGGATCTGGGCATCCTGGACCATGGGCAGGATCTTCACGGTCGTGGGCGTGCCCACGTAGCAGGACAGGGCAAAGACCTGGTCCTCGATGATCAGGCGCTGGGTGTTGGCCACGCACTTGGGAGGGTCGTAGGCATCGTCGTAGGCGATCATGCGGATCTGCCGCCCGTGCACCCCACCGGAGTCGTTGATGTACTTGATGTAGCACAAGGCCCCCCGCAGGGTCTGCTTGCCCAGGTACTGGGCATGCCCTGACAGGGCCAGGGAAGAGCCGATGCGGATCTCCGTATCCTCCACCCCGAGGACCTCGGAGGTGGTGGGCTCGGGTGAGGTTCCCCCGGTACACCCGGAGATGCATGCCAGAAGGCAGAATAGGCAGAAAACCCGTTGCCAGGTCGGTAGGATTCGCAAGGTCGCCTCCTGTCTGACGAGTATACAAGTGCACTACCACATCCCCCCCCTGCGTCAAGGCATTCCGACCCTGATCCAGGTGCAGGCTGAACCCGTGACCTTGAGGCTGGTGACCACAAAAAAAGCCGGACCTCACGATCCGGCTGATTCGTTGTCCCGCTCTGCGGCCTGTATTTACCTGATGCAGACCGCGAGCAGGTTCAGGGGCTTGTAGCCGTTGTCCGGGTTTTCAGCATACCGGCACCCCAGCCCGCTGCTGTCCTCGCCCTTGTGCAGGATGTCGTCTGCCGAGCCGCGGTAGAACTCGCAGTCGTTGTTCTGACAGACCAGCAACACGCCCCATCCCGTTTCAGGCGGCCCGATCCACTCCTCAAGCTGTGCCTCGCAGTGGGGGCAGTATCTCGTTTCCATGCAACACCTCGTGAGATTCTTCAACCTTGCGGTCGGTTTTGATTTTCAACAGCCTGGAGAATGTATGTCCTCCGGGGGCAGAGTCAACAGCCGGCTTTTCCGGTATCCCCCTTCCAGCGTCCCTTTTTCTCACCCTCCCTCTGCCCGTCAGATTTCCTCCCAAAACGGAATTACTCAGAGGGTGATACCGACAACAGCCAGTTTTTTGCAACTATCCCCTTTAAATCATGGACAATCACAAGTTCGACACAGCTATGGTATTTTTTCCTGAACTTTGATACTCAATCCTGGCCCGGAAGGAAACGCTCTTCCCAGTGACACGACTGCGTGCACTCCGAGGCCCTGACAGTTGGTGACACATGAACTGCATCGATTACAAAAGCCTGATCAGCTCCGAACCCCTGGCACGCCGCTACATCCTTGGATTCTGCTGGAACAAGTGGCAGCGGTTCTGCCCCAAGTGCAGCCACCGCAAGGTGTACCGCCTGTCCGATTCCCGGCGCCGGTGCTCCCGGTGCAAGTACACCTTCCACGACCTGAGCCGGCGCTGGATAAACTTCGGGGGCCTCTCCTGCCTGGAATGGATCAGGCTGATCAAGCTGTTCGAACAGGAGCTGACCGCCAACAAGATGGTCCCCCGGCTCAAGCACTCCTACAACACCATCTACAAGGCCGTGACCACCCTCAGGCTGTCCATCCTGGCCCAGGCCAGCGACGGCGGCTCCCTGCTGCAGAGCGAGCTGGGCAGGGATCTGGGGTTCGACGGGAAAAGGATCTGCCTGGAAAAAAAGGACGGCCGCATCAAGTCCATCCCGGTTTTCGGCATCCATGGAAACAACGGCTCGGTGACCATCGACTATCTGCCCAACATGGAGGCCGAGACCGTCTTCCACTTCAACCACAACTTCGGCCTCAAGCTGGTGCGCATGGGCAACATCGTCTACACCGACCGCTATCAGGGCTTTGACGCCCTGATCTTCTGCGGCGACGGCCGCCTGCCCTACGAGTACATCAAGAACCGGGAGCGGGGGGCCTTTGTGGACTCCCTGGACACGAGCTTCTGGAGCTTTGCCCGGCCACGCATCAAGCGCTACAACGGCATCTCCCCCCGGCGCTTTCCCCTCTATCTCAAGGAGCTCGAGTTCCGCTACAACAACCACAACCAGGACCTGTTCTCCCTCTTCACCCAGAGCCTGTGCAGCTTCGTGCCAGATTTTACCCAAGGCCCCGCCTGTCTGCCGGATGGTTACCCCAGCTCCTGAATCCTGTCGGCCAGGAACCGGTAAAAGAAAGGGCGCGCGCCACGCGCCCCTACCAGAGGAAGCAAAATCCCCCCTGATTTTTCGGGCCTGATATCTTCTTTCTGGTAGGGGCGGCTGGCTGCCGCCCTGCCTTTGGTCGGATCTTCGCACCTGAACCAAGCCACGGCAAAAAAAGAGCGCCTTCCACGCGTCCTGGCATAATCAAGAGCCAAAAAAATAAAGCGCGCCCGGAGCTTGCTCCGGGCGCGCTTTTTGGTGTGGCTTCCCGTTCTCTAGCCGACCACGGCGTCCTCACCGGACTCCTCGGTCCTGATGCGCATGGCATACCCGATGTCCAGTACAAAGATGACACCATCGCCTTCCTTGCCGGTCTGGGCCCCGGTCTTGATGGCCGCAACGGCCTCCTCGACCTTCTCATCCTTGAGCCCGACCTCGATGCGGACCTTTTTCAGCAGGTTCACCTCCATGACCACCCCGCGGTAGGTCTCGGTGAACCCCTTCTGCCGTCCGCTGCCCAGGATGTTGGTAACGGACAGTGAGTATATCTGCTTGGAGTAGAGCTGCTGCTTGACCGTGGTCAGCTGCTCCGGCCTGATATATGCGACAACGAGTTTCATGTTCTTTCCTCCTTTACTCGGTGGTGAAAATCTGGAATCCGCTGTATGCTTCGGAACCGTGCTCGCTGATGTCCAGACCCTTGCGCTCCTCCTCGGCCGACACACGGACCCCGAAGATCGCCTTGATGGCCAGGAAGGTCAGCAGGCCTGCCCCGAAGGCCCAGACAAAAAAGGCCAGCACCCCGACGATCTGCACACCGAGCTGTGTGAAACCGCCGCCGTAGAACAGCCCTCCGTCCAGGTTGAAGAGCCCTGCCGCCAGGGTTCCCCAGGCGCCGCACACGCCGTGCACGCTGACTGCGCCGACCGGGTCGTCCACCTTGAGCACCTTGTCGATGAACTCGATGGACAGGACCACCAGCACGCCGGCAACGAGACCGATGATGATCGCGGCTGCCGGGCTGACAGTGGCGCAGGGGGCGGTTATGCCCACCAGCCCGGCCAGGGCGCCGTTCATGGTCATGGACATGTCCGGCTTGCCGAACCTGAGCCAGGAGAAGAGCAGGGCCGCAAGGGTGCCTCCGGAAGCGGCCAGGGAGGTGTTCATGGCAATGGCGCCGATGGAGGCGTCAGCCGTGGTCGTGGAGCCGGGATTGAACCCGAACCAGCCGAACCAGAGAATGAACACCCCCAGTGCGGCCAGGGGAATGTTGTGCCCGGGTATGGCCTTGGCCTTTTTGTCCGGGCCGTACTTGCCCAGCCGCGGGCCCACCACGATGGCGCCTGCCAGGGCCACCCAGCCTCCCACGGAGTGGACGACCGACGAGCCTGCAAAGTCGGAAAAGGGCACGGAAAAGGCGCTTTCCAGCCAGCCGGCCGCCCCGTAGAGGCTCCCCCAGGCCCAGTGGCCCGAAATAGGGTAGATCAGGCCGGTGACCACAATGCTGATCAGGATGTAGGAGCTGAACTTGGTGCGCTCGGCAATGCCTCCCGAGACGATGGTGGCCGCCGTGGCCGCGAACACCGACTGGAAGAACCAGAAGGTGTATGCCCAGGGCAGGTCTGCCTCGGCTATGCCCCCCAGGCCGAAGTAGCTGAGCCCCACATACTGTGATCCCACCCCGAACATGAGCCCGAACCCGAGCAGGAAGAACATGATCTGCCCGGCGCCGAAGTCCAGAAAGTTCTTCATGATGATGTTGCCCGCGGACTTGGCCCGGGTGAAACCCGACTCCACGCAGGCAAACCCGGCCTGCATGAACATGACCAGGATGGCCGCCACCAGGGTCCAGAGAATGTTGGCGTTGTCCTGAGTCAGGAAATCCTGGGCAGCGGCCGAACCCGGGGACAGCAGCAGCACACCCAGTGCGGCCGCTCCCGCGACAAGAACCTGCGTCTCACGTGCAGGGCGTTTGACTCTCCTGAACATACGTTACCCTCCTGTAGGTTTTCGTGATCAATGCCCTGCCAAGGCAAAGTCCGGGCCAAAACACATAACCATCTGAAATTAATTAATAAGTATCCGAAACCCACTCTTTGCAATGCATTTATTTATACAAAAATGTAATTACAGCCGGCTTATCTCTGTAATAATTTATAAATAAATTACAAATTTGTTATTAGCTGGGCATGGTCTGCCTTCCTTCCTTTTGCCGGGTCTCCCTGGCCCGACCCCCTCGGGCCGGAGAAACCAAAAAAATTGTTGACAAGCCCCGCGCGGCTCACCTAAGGGTCCTTTCATGCTCTCGCACAAGGACTCCACCACACTCTCTGCCTGGTACTGGTTGTATTTCTGGTTCCGCAGTGGTGCGGCCTGTGGTCCTGGCGGAGGGGTGTAGACAACGTTTCCACAACCAAAGCTCCACAAGGGTCGCAGGCACAGCCGGCGACCCTTTTTTTTTCGGTTGCCGGCAGCGGAGCCGGCCCTGGTGGAAACCAAAGGAGGCTGCCATGAACCTTGGCAAGGCTGTTCGCCTGGAGCGCATCTTCAACCGCAACACAGGGCGGACCATCATCGTGCCCATGTCCCACGGCGCCAGCGAGGGCCCCATCTACCGCCTGATCGATCCCCGGGAGACGGTGAACCAGGTGGCCGAGGCGGGGGCCAATTCCGTGCCCATCCACCACGGGCTCCCCCGCTGCACCCACCGCGGCTATGGGCGGGACGTGGGGCTCATCATCCACCTCTCCGCCAGCACCAGGCTGTCACCCTTTCCCAATGCCAAGACCCTGGTGGGAACTGTGGAGGACGCCCTCAAGATCGGGGCTGACGGGGTTTCCGTGCACATCAACCTCGGGGACGAGACAGAGAAGGACATGCTCAGGGACCTGGGAACCATCGCCTCCAAGGCCTCTGAGTGGGGCATGCCCGTCCTGGCCATGGTCTATGCCCGCGGCCCCAAGATCAAGAACCAGTTCGACCAGGAGACCGTGGCCCATTGCGCCAGGGTGGGCGAGGAGCTGGGGGCGGACGTGGTCAAGGTTACCTACACCGGGGACGTGGAGAGCTTCTCCAGGGTGGTCGAGGCCTGCTGCGTGCCCGTGGTCATAGCCGGCGGGCCGGCCATGGACAGCCAGCGCGCCGTGGTGCGCATGGTCCACGACTCGGTCCAGGCCGGGGGCGCGGGCCTGTCCGTGGGGCGGAACATCTTCCAGGCCAACCAGCCCAGCCGCATTGTCCAGGCCCTGCACATGGTGGTGCACGGCGACTACGACGTGGAGCAGGCCATGGAGCTCCTGGAGGAGTAACCGGACGGAATCAGAGCCGGCTCCCATTTTCTGATTGCTGTGCGACATGATGGTGATCTTTGACCCTCAAAGCCAGAGGCGGACGCAATGACATCGATCCTTTACAAGGCCATTCCCTTTGACAAGACCCTGGCCACCCTGGCCCTGGAGTCAGGGGTGGACGGCATTCTGGCCGAGCCCGAGGACGTGGAGACCATTCAGGGGCTGGGCAGGACCCGGACCTGCACCCCGGAAGATTTCCAGATCTTCAGCCTGCAGGGCAAAACAGACGAGGAGGAGGCTGCCGCAGCCCTCAAGCAGGGCCACAGCGTGCTGCTGGAAAAAGGGTGGGAGATCATTCCGGTGGAAAACCTCCTGGCCCAGGGAAGCGGCCTGGCCGTGGAGGTGGAAAACCTGGACCAGGCCAGATTGGCCGCCGGGATCCTGGAACGCGGGGTGGACAGCGTGGTCGTCCTTCCCGAGGCCGCGCCCCAGCTCAAGGCCATCGTGTCCCAGCTCAAGCTCAGTCAGGGAGTCGTGGCCCTGCAAAAGGCCAGGGTCACCGGCATCTCTCCTGTGGGCCTGGGCAACCGGGTCTGCGTGGACACCTGCTCCCTGCTCACCACCGGGCAGGGCATGCTGGTGGGCAACTCCAGCGGGTTCACATTCCTGGTCCACGCCGAGACCGAGTCCAACCCCTACGTGGCTGCCCGGCCTTTCCGCATCAATGCCGGGGCCGTGCACTCCTACGCCATGATGCCCGGTGACAGGACCAGCTACCTGGAAGAGCTGGCCGCAGGCATGGAGGTGCTCATCGTGGACGCCCAGGGCAACGCCTCCCTTGCCACGGTGGGACGTTCCAAGGTCGAGGTCCGGCCCATGCTGCTCATCACCGCCGCCACCGACACCCATCAGGGCCAGGTCATCCTGCAGAACGCCGAGACCATCCGGGTGGTCGGGGCTGATGCCAAGCCCGTCAGCGTGGTCACCCTCAGGGAGGGGGACGAGATCCTGGTGCACGTTCAGGAGTCCGGGAGGCATTTCGGCATGCGTATCACCGAGGACATCAAGGAAGGGTAGGCCATGGCCGGGAACAGGGACGATCTCGCGGGCCTGCGCCAGGCCATCGACAACATCGACGAGAAGCTGCTCGACCTGCTCAACAAGCGGGCCGCCATCAGCCTCGAGGTCGGCCGGCACAAGGCCGGGGGGCAGGACCAGATCTTCCAGCCCACCCGGGAGAAGATGGTGCTGACCAGGCTGCAGGTGCTCAACCCGGGCCCACTTCCGGACCGCCACCTCTACTCCATATACCGTGAGATCATGAGCTCGTCGCGCCGTCTGCAACGGCCCGAACGGGTGGTCTACCTGGGGCCCGAGGGAACCTTCTCCTACTTCGCCGGCATCGAGTTCATGGGCCACCTGGCCGAGCTCAGCCCCAAATCCAACCTGGAAGACCTCTTCCAGGCGGTTTCCGACGGCCAGGCCGAGCTGGGCATCGTGCCCCTGGAAAACTCTCTGCAGGGCACCGTGGGCCAGTCCGTGGACATGTTCATCCGCTACCCGGTCTACATCCAGGCCGAAGCCTACATGCGCATCTCCCACTCCCTGATGTCCATGGCCAGGGACCTGGTCCACATCAGCAAGGTCTACTCCCACTCCCAACCCCTGGGACAGTGCTCGGAATGGCTGCTCTCCAACCTGCCCGATGCCGAGCGCCTGCCCGTGGCGTCCACGGCCGCAGCCGCCCGCATCGTTGCCGAGGAGCACGACGCCGCGGTTGTGGGGCACGTGCGCCTGGCTCCCATGTTCGGCCTCAACGTCCTGGCCGAGCACATCGAGGACCTGCCCGACAACTGGACCCGTTTTTTGATCATCGGCCCCAGGCCGTCCATGGAGCAGGGCAGGGACAAGAGCTCCATTTTGTTCACCACCCCGGACAAGCCCGGGGCCCTGGCCTCCATCCTGAATATCTTCGCCTCCCAGAACGTGAACATGAGCAAGCTGGAGTCCAGGCCCTTCCGGGAGGAGAAGTGGAAGTACGTCTTCTTTGCCGACCTGGAGTGCGACCTGGCCGGCCAGGGGTATGAGACGCTCCTCAAGGATCTGCGCGAGCACTGCTCCATGCTGCGCCTCCTGGGCTCCTACCCGGCCGGGCCACAGCTCGAGGAGCTGAAATGAGACCCGCTGTCGTCGTGACCGCCCCCCCTTCCAAGTCCATGTCCCACCGGGCCGTGATTGCCGCGGCTCTGGCACCCGGCAGAAGCGTCCTGGACAATGTCCTGGCCAGCGACGACCTGACCCGGACCATGGGCTGCCTCACGGCATGCGGCGCGGCCTTCCAGCTCTCGGGCAGGACCATCGAGGTGGCCGGGCTGGCCTGCCGCCCCCTGGGAGGGGGCACACACCCCGCCGACCTGGATGTGCACGAGTCCGGAACCACCTGCCGGCTGCTCACGGCGGTGGCCGCCGCCGGCAGGGGCCGGTTCAGGATCCACGGCGCACAGCGCATGCACGACCGGCCCATCCAGGCCCTGGCAACCGCCCTGGCCTCCCAGGGCGTGTCCTTTGTTTGGGAGGGCAGGCAGGGCTATCCCCCCTTTGTCCTTGAAACCAGCGGGCTGCCCGGGGGAACGGTGTGCATCGACATGGCCGAGTCCAGCCAGTACCTCTCCGGGCTGCTGCTGGCAGCCCCGTGCGCCTTCTCCGAGATGACCATCGAGCTTGGCGGCGACAAGGTGGTCAGCTGGCCATACGTGGCCCTGACCCTGCAGACCATGGAGGAGTGCGGGGTGGATTTCCGGGTTCAGACCCTGAACGAGAAGAAGGTCTGGACGACCGCCCCCTGGCGTGCGGTACAGCAAGCCCCCCCCGGGGGTGTCAGGTTCACGGTCACTCCCGGGCCCTACGCTTCCGGCGGGCGCAGGGTGGAGGGGGACTGGAGCAATGCCTCCTACTTCCTGGCCGCCGGGGCCCTGGGCAGCCGGCCGGTCACGGTGGCCGGGCTGCGGCGCGACTCCCTGCAGGGGGACCGGGTCATGGTGGACATCCTCGCCGCCATGGGCGCCGAAATCAGCTGGAAGGACGACACCGTGGAGGTCGCCCCCCCCGCCACCGGGGAGCTGCAGGGCATCGATGTGGACATGGCCGCCTGTCCGGACATCGTGCCCACCGTGGCCGTGGTGGCCGCTTTTGCCGCCACCCCGAGCCGGATCCGCGGCGCCGCCCACCTGCGCATCAAGGAGTGCGACCGGCTCCAGGCCACGGCAAACGAGCTTGGCAAGACCGGGGCGGATGTTCAGGTCCTCGAGGATGGGCTGCGGATCTTCCCGGCCCCTGCAAAGGCCGGGGGCGACCTGGAAGTGACCACCTACGGGGACCACCGCATGGCCATGAGCATGTCCCTGCTAAAGACCCGGGGCTTCCGGCCGGTATTTGACGACCCGGGCTGCGTGGGCAAGTCCTTTCCCGGCTTCTGGGACTCCTGGGCCGGGCTCATTCGGGACCAGGACAGGAGTTCGGAGTGACACGGCCGGAAAGGGCAGACAGGATGGACACGGTGCACAACCAGACAGACATCCAAAGCGTGGCCGTGTTCGGTGCCAGGGGAGGCATGGGCCGGCTCTTTGTGCGGCTCCTCGAGCAGGCCGGGCTTACGGTCCTGTCCTGCGATCGTCCGCTGACCCCGGACAAGGTGCGGGAGAGTGCCGGGCGGGCCGACCTCGTCTATCTGTCGGTGCCCTATCCCGCCCTGGAAGAGGTGGTCCGGCTGGTCGCCCCGGCCATGCGCCCGGAAGCCATCCTGGTCGACAACTGCTCGGTCAAGGTCCAGCCCATGACCATCATGCAGCGTCTGGCCAGGGGGCCGGTGGTGGGCACCCACCCCCTTTTCGGGCCCCGGCCCGGAACCGGTTCCGAGCTGCGCACGGCAGTGGTCCAGGGGTCTGACAAGGGTTCCCTGGAGCAGGTGGTCCGGCTCATGGACGTGCTGGGCGCGGGACCCTTCGTGACCACGGCCGAGCGCCACGACCGCTGCGTGGCCCTGATCCAGGGGCTCAACTTCGTGACCACGGTCTCCTACCTGGCCTGCGCCACCCAGCATGAGGACATGGAGAATTTCCTGACCCCCTCGTTCGAGCGCCGGCTGCAGGCGGCCCGCAAGATGCTCCTGGAAGACGCCGAGCTCTTTGCCACGCTGTTCGAGGCCAACCCGTTCAGTCAGGACGCCGTGCGTCAGTTCCGGGGCTACCTGAATCTGGCCGCTGCCGGGGACCTTGAGCTTCTGGTGGAGAAGTCCTCCTGGTGGTGGCGCCGCAGCGATCCAGGGGACGAGGCATGAATGTCGGGGCCGCACCAGGGTCCAGGCCGCGTCCCCCCGGCACGCGGCTTTTTTTGTCACTGTCGCGGCCCACGGTTTCCACGGAGGTTTTCATGTACCACAAAACAGGTTCACCCGGGCGGCTTTGCACTCCAAGGAGGAGGCCATGAAAACAATCGTCTTGCAGCAGTACGGGCAGCACCTCCCTGCCGACACCCAGACGCCCATCGGGCTCTTTGGCAAGCTGGTGGGCAAGCGCCCCGGCATCCTGCTGGAGAGTGCGGAGGTCGACGGACGGCTGGGCCGCTACAGCCTGCTGGCCTGGGACTTCCGTCTCCAGCTCGATTGCCGGCAGGGCAGGCTTTCGGTGCGCACCAGCTACCAGAATCGGTTCTCCGGCCTTATGGACCTGGAGGGCGAAGACTACCTTCCGGGGCTGCGCCAGGCCCTGGACCGGCTGCAGATCCTGCCTCCCGAAGACCTGCCGGATCTGCCCCCCATCACCCGGGCCCTGTACGGCTACTTCGGCTACTCCATCGCGGGCATGCTCGAGCCCAAGCTGGCCCCGGCCCTGCCGCCGGAGCACGCCGAGGCAGGGATGGTGCTCCCCGGGCGCACCATCCTCTTCGACCACCTCTACCAGCGCTGCCTGTTTCTCAGCCTGGAGAAGGTGGGCAAGCCCATGCCCCAGAAGATGGGCCACAACCCCTACGACGCCCCCACCGTTGGCAGGATCGTGGCCGAGCCGGGCAAGGAGGCCTACTGCGACGCCGTGCGCACCGTCAGGGAGATGATCAATCAGGGCGAGGCCATTCAGGTGGTGCTGTCCACCAGGTTCCAGGCCCCTTACTCCGGGGAGCCCTTCACCCTGTACCGCCGGCTCAGGCAGCTCAACCCCTCGCCCTACATGTACTTTATCCGCCTTCCCGGCATGAGCATCGTGGGCTCCTCACCCGAGCTGATGGTGCGCTGCGAGAAAAACGTGCTTGAGGAGCGCCCCATTGCCGGGACCCGGCCCCGGGGCTGGGATATCGCAGAGGATACGGCCTTGTCCGAGGAGCTGCTGGCCGACCCCAAGGAACGGGCCGAGC
>CAZUBS010000006.1:2299-17503 GCA_964618595.1 uncultured Desulfohalobiaceae bacterium | reverse complement strand
CAGCGTCATCTCGGACCTGATCGAGGGCAAGGTGTCCACGGTCAAGAAGTAGACCGGCCGCTCCCTGATGCAAAAAGGCGGGCCCTCGGGCCCGCCTTTTTTGTCTGATGCATCCGGTTTGCGCAAATCTTTCAAGAAATTCCGGCCCAGGGAAGAGGCCCCGGCCTGCTCGATTCCCACCGTTCTCCCGGAACGGTCAGCAGCCACCTCAGCCCGAGTAGGTGGTCCGTACGACCTGAAAGGTTGTTGCAACAAAACCGATGGGTTTGTCTTCCGGGCCGCCCACGGAATACGCTCGCGCCGTGTAGGACCTGGTTTCCCCGACCGCGAGCCCGGTGGCGGGGAAAAAGCCTGCCCCTCCCTCGCTGCTCCCCACACGCGCGCCCGAACGGTCCAGGATGTCGATGCGCCCCACCCGCTGGAACGGGTCCCCCTCCACGGCTTCCAGCCGCACCCGCCGGGAGTCGATGTAGGTCGGGAAGGACTGCATGTCCTCACCGGGGTGGACAAAGGCCGGGGGGGTGTCGGTCAGAAACACGATGTGGCGGTCCCTGCCGCAGGTGTCCCGTACCACCACTCCAGGCTGCGAGGCAACGGAGCAGGAGCTGGCCTGGTCAGATGATTCAAGGAGCAATACTCCCGAAGGGTCGTAGGCCTGAAATCCGTAGGGAAGGCTCAGGAACATCTCCTCCTCGGCCGCCCCGTCCAGCACCAGGCCAAGACCCCGGTCCAGGAACACGACCCCAGGGCCAGGGACGACGTCCGGGGAGAGAAGACGCGCCGTGGTCCCCACACTACTGTCGCCGCCCGCCCTGAAGTTGTTGTACACAAGCCCGGCCGCGACCGGGCCCGGGCTCTCCACCAGCACCGTGCCGGAGCCGATTTCGGAAACCGTAAGGTCCTCACGGACATCCAGCCTGGTCGAACCAAACCCGGGTAAAAAGAGTGTCCGACGTGCCGCTTGGGCTCCTTGCGCATCCCTGAGCACCACGGTCACGGGCACCTCCAGGCCGCAGGTGTTGGTCAGGGAGAGAAAAGAGTCCCAGACCGCGTCCACGGCAACATGGGGGAGGACGGAGCGCATGTGTCCGGCAGCAGGGTGCACCTCCCGGGCCAGCCCCCCCTCCCCCTGGATCACCAGGCAGGAAAACTCAGGGGAGGCCACGGTCTCCACCGCCAGGGAGGCCACGCCCTCGAATCCCGGATTGACAAGCATGGCTTGCTGGGCGCCGGCGGCGATGCCGACCTGTGTGGTGGTGCGAACGGTGCCCGACGTATCTCTGACCCGGATCACGAAGGTGGCCGGGTCGGGCCCCGTATTGGCGATGGCCAGCCCGGTCCAGGTCAGGGGGCCGCTTTCCAGCCCGGTGAAGAAGCGCTTGTACGGGCCTTCTGCGCAAAGCCGGGCCGGGACTGCCGCGACCAGGAGAATCAGGACGAGAAAGAGCCGTATCCAATTCAAGGCATGCATGAACGCCCCCCCAATAGAATCTGTTGAAAGAAATCCTTTCCCCGCAGGCCGTTCAAAAACCACGCTGGCAAGGCGCTTTACCAAGGGCAAGGCCGAAGCGTATTCCCCATACGTGAGGGTTTGCCCTTGGTGAAGCAATCACGCGCCCCGCGTGACCAGCGGGGATTTTTCAACGGCCTGCAACGGGTTCAGCCAACGTAGAGGTAGCGCTTGATCTTCTTGGTCGGGGTCTTCTCGAACGGCTCGCGCTGCTCGAAGATGTGGTGGACGCGGCAGAAGGTGGCCACCTTGGAGTTGACCTCCTGCCTAAGCTTCTCCAACAGGTCGCGAATGTGCTCGCCAACGTGGTCCCGCCCCACCTTGAGCTGCGCGAAGAGCTCGTTCAGCCTTTCGTAGTCCAGGTGGACCCGCATGCACAGCTTGTTGTCCACGGCATAGACCAGGCAGTCCAGGGTGTAGGGGTTCTGCGTGCAGATGGTCTCGATCTCCTCGGGGTAGATGTTCTCCCCGCTGGGACCGAGGATGATGTTCTTGATCCTGCCGCGCAGCTGCAGGTAGTTGTCGCCGTCCACCACCCCGAGGTCCTGGGTGCGGAACCAGCCGTCATCGGTGAAGGCCTCCCGGGTCATCCCGGGCTCCCGGTAATAGCCCTGCATGACGTTGTCCCCCCGGACCTGAACCTCGCCCACGCCCGTGACCGGGTCGGGGTCCTTGATGCGGATCCCGACTCCCGGAACCGCCCTGCCGATCCGGCGCAGGCGCGTGGTGTGCCGGTTGGATCCCGCCACCAGGGGCGAGCACTCGGTCAGGCCGTAGCCTATGGCGTAGGGAAATCCCGCCTCGCGCAGGAAGCGCTCCACCTCCGGGGCCAGCGCCGCCCCGCCGATACCGAAGAAACGCAGCTTTCCCCCGAAGGACGCACGCAGCTTGCGGCCGGCCGCGCGGTGCAGCAGCTTGCGTGTCGGCATTGCTGAGCCCAGCAGTCGCAGAAGCCGGTTGCGGTTCAGCTCCTTGTGGATTCTGCTCTTGTAGATCTTCTCGATGACCAGCGGCACGCTGAGCATCATGGTGGGACGGATCCGTTGCAGGGCCGGAAGGAGGACCCTGGCCGTGGGGGGTTTGTCCAGATAGTAGACCGGGGCCCCTTGCAGGAAGGGGATGACCAGCCCCAGGGTGCACTCGTACACATGGGCCAGGGGCAGGATGGACAGCATGCGGTCGCTGCTCCCTACCCCGCCGATGGCGTTGGCCGACAGGGCACCGAAAACCACGTTTCTGTGCGAGAGCATGACCCCTTTGGAGCTGCCCGTGGTGCCCGAGGTGTAGATGATCGTGGCGGTATCCTGCTCCCGGACCCGCACACCACCGCCCCCCGGGCCGGATAGGTCCATTCCCCCGGATTCATCCCGGGGAAAAGCCTTGCGGGGCCGGAATTTCTCCGTACAGGGGTCCCCTCCCTGGTCCCTGAGCACCGGCGTGAAATCGTCGAGCAGGAAGCAGGCCCGGACGCAGGTGGTGTCCAGCTCCTTGATCTTGTCGCAGAGGCGGCGGGACACGAGCAGCACTCGGGCCCCGGAGTGCTTGAGGATGTTGCTGATGGCCCCGGGCTGGAAATCGGTCAGGATGGGCACGGCCACGCCCCCCATGGAGGTGGCAGCAAAAAAGGCCACCCCCCAGTTGGGCATGTTCTCCCCGCAGATGGCCACCCGGTCCCCGGGCCGGAAGCCTGACCGCAGCAGCAGGCGCTGCACCTGTTTGACCCTGACCCCCACCTGGGCAAAGCTCAGGACCTCACCGTCGACCCATCCCAGGGCGGGTCGGTCCCCGTGCAGGCAAAGGCTCCTTTCCAGGACATGGCGCAGGGTCAACTCGGACAACGTTTGCACAGAACACCCTCCACTGAACTCCCAGACTCTTGAACACTTCCGGCCGGATACCCGATTTTCCAGCCCTTGTCTTTCCCCGGAAGTCGATTCCCAGCAAGCCCGGTCATTCAAGGAGTTACAGCAAATCCACACCACAGGTTGCGCAGGCAGCCGGCCGCAGCACCACCCGGAAAGCGCTCACTTTCCCGGGGTGAACCTTTCGGAGCGGCGGCCCGGTCGGTCGATGAGCTGGATGTTCTTATAGCTGCCGCTGTCGCGGGCCCGGCGGAGCTCCTGCTGGCCCTGATCCCGGCAGCTCTCGCAGGCCTGCCTGGGTATCTCGATCCCCAGACACCCGGAGAGCCTGGACGAGGAGGTCTCCACCTTCAGGAGCCCCATGCACTCGCCGCAGACTTTGACATACTCCTTCTGCCGGTCCCGGATTCCGTCCGTGTCGTAGAAGATATCCTTGCTCCTGACCCACCAGCCGCCTTGCTTCTCCCTGGAAATGAGCTTGTCCGGCGGGTGGTGGTAGATCTCCAGGATGGCTTCGCAGAGCTTGGGCAGGTAGTCGTCGATCTGACGGCTCTGCCGGATCCTGCCGGGGTCGTAGTCGGGCTCGCGCACGTGGGAGAAGTCCATCCCGGCCAGCGCCAGGACAATGCCCAGGTTGACATAGGGCAGGGCACCCTGGATGGCGTAGCCCCCCTCGAGAACGGCTATGTCCGGGTCCAGGCGGCGGCTGAGTTCGGCATACCCCTGGGCGGAAAAGTTCATGTCCGTGAGCGGGTCTGTGTAGTGGTTGTCCTGCCCGGCCGAGTTGATGACCAGCTCGGGCTTGAAATCCTCGAGCATGGGCAGGATGAGGTTGTCCACAACGTGCAGGATCCCGGTGTCCGAGGTGCCCGGGGGAAGGGGGATGTTGATGGTCGTGCCGGCTGCCTGGGGTCCCCCCAGCTCGTTGGGGAAGCCGCTCCCCGGGAAGAGGGTCCGGCCGTCCTGGTGCAGGGAGATGAACAGGGTGTCCGGGTCGTGCCAGTAGATGTCCTGAGTCCCGTCGCCATGGTGGCAGTCGGTGTCCACCACGGCCACCCGCCTGACCCCGTAGTGGTCCCGGAGACGCTCGATCATGACCGCTTCGTTGTTGACGCTGCAGAACCCCCTGTTGCCGTGCACCACCTTCATGGCGTGGTGTCCCGGCGGCCTGACCAGGGCAAAGGACTTCTTCTTTGAGCCGCCACAGACCAGGTCTGAGGCCTTGATGGCCCCTCCGGCAGCGATGAGGTGGGAGTCGGTGAGCACCTCCCCCGGACCGGGAAAGCAGAAATGGGTGCGCTCGACGTCCTCGAAGGTGGCCACCTCGGGCTTGAACTCGGTGACCCCCTCGATGTCGAAGACCCCTTCCTCCTTGAGCTGGTCCATGGTGTACAGCAACCGTTCCTGCCGTTCGGGATGGGTGGGGCTGATGGACCAGTCAAAGGCAGGGAAAAAAACCACCCCCAGCGTGTTCCCGGCTTTCAGCACGGGCATTGCAACACCCCCTGTTCCTTTGAGACGCCGGGCTTGATCTGGCACCTGACCCTGATGTCCTGCCCCGCGGTGTGGAAGTCCGTGACCATGTTCATGGACGACTGCTCCACTATCTCCACCGGGCCGACCTCCAGGCCCTGCTCCTGCATGTGCCGGGTCAGGGCCTGCTGCACTTCCTCCCGGGCGTCCTCGAGGGAGTAGCTGCCGCGGATCTGCCTGGATATGCCCAGGGAGGGGATGCGCACGACCCCCACGGAGGTGTCCGCAAAGAGTTCCACGAGCATGGTCGGCCTGGCCAGGGCCGCGCCCACGGCGTTGGCCACTGCCGAATGCCCGGGAACCACCGACTCCATTCCCATGTCCCGTGACAGGGGGGCGGACATGGCCTCGGCCGGCCCCCCCATGAGGTAGATCCGCTCGGGGCTGATCCTGCGCTCCTCAAGCACCTCATGCACCGTGTACACGGGCCGGTTGTTGATCGCCTCCAGCATGGTGCCGACGGCCTGCCGTATGGTGGTCACGGCCTGGTCCAAAACCCGGCGCGCTGCTTCTTCGGGTGCGGTGCCGAGCCTCTCCCCCAGCCCGCGCATCCCGTTCCAGGAGTCTTCCGTGCGGCCGTGCCGGCAGTGGCCCAGGACGTTCAGGGCATCGACCAGAGTGGGCACGGGACCGCCTTTGGCCAAACATTCGCCGTGCCGCTGCGGCCCGACCGCAAGCGAGCCGCCCTCGACCCGAACCTCCGAGTCGCCACCTATGCCGATGGACTGTGTGTGCAGGGCCCGGACCAGGGTCGCACGCTCCCGGATGGCCGTGCCCTGGCGGTCCAGAATCGGGGCCCCAGAGGCAAATACCGCGATGTCGGTGGTGGTCCCTCCGATATCCAGCAGCACGGCGTCGCCGCGGATGTCGCACAGGGCCACGATGCCCATGACGCTGGCCGCCGGGCCGGAGAGGATGGTCTCCACCGGGCGGGAGCGGGACTGCTCCAGGAGCATGGTGCCCCCGTCGGCCTTGAGCACGTGCACCGGGGCGCTGAGGCCCATGCCGTCCAGTGCCCCGTGCACCGCGTCTGCAAAACCATTGTAGATTCGCCACACCGCGCTGTTGTAGTACGCCGTGGCAATGCGTCTGGGAAAGTTGAGCTGTCCCGACAGGGTGTGCCCCAGGGTCACGTAGTCGCATCCCCGGCCAAGCAACTCCTGCTCCATCAGCTTCTCGTGCCCGGGGTTGCGGGGTGAAAACTTGCTCACCACGGCAAAGACCCTGACGCCCGCCCCGGCAAGCTCCTGGATCCGCTCTTTGACCTGGGACCGGTCCATGGCCAGGATCTCGGCCCCCCTGTGGTCCAGGGCCCCGTCGAGCCTGACAAAGTGCTCCCCCAGGGAAAACTGTGCCGGGTCCAAACCCGCGCCGGCCGAGACCAGGACACCCACCGGGTCGGTCTTCTGCTGGACAATGGCATTGGTGCACAGGGTCGTGCTCAGGGAAAACCGGCTGATGTCCCCGGGGGACCGGCCCTGCAGAACCTCCTGCAGGACAGCCTTCAGGGAGGACATCAGGTCGACTGGGTTGGTGGGGATCTTGGCCTCGGCCGCCACCATCCCACGGTCTATGAGCACGGCATCCGTGTGGGTCCCGCCCACGTCGATGCCCAAAAGGGCCTCTCCTGTGGCTGGCTGTCGCTTGCTCGTGTCGGTCACGTCCATTTTTCCCGAAAAAATGATTCAGGTGCTCAGGGAAGCGGCCCGGGCAACTTCCCGCACGATCTCCCCGACCTGCACGTCGGAGAGGTAGGGGTGCATGGGCAGGCTGAAGATGCGCTCCGCCACCCGCTCGGACACCGGCATGTCGCCGGGGCGGTAGCCCAGAGGGGCCATGACCGGCTGCAGGTGCAGCGGCCTGGCGTAGTAGATTGCCGTGGGGATCCCCGCATCCTGGAGGCCTTTTCTGATGGCCTCCCGGTTCTCGGCCTGGACCGAGTACTGGGCCCAGGCACTCAGGGATCCCTCGGCAACCGCGGGCACCACCAGCTCCGGGCACGACTCCGCCAGCAGCCGGCTGTAGAGACCGGCCAGGTGCTGGCGGTTGCTCATCTCGGCCGGGAAGCCCATCAGCTTGACCAGGAGAATGGCTGCCTGGATGGTGTCCAGCCTGCCGTTCAGGCCGAGGCGGACGGTGTCGTACTTGTCCCGGCCGCTTCCGTGGTTGCGGATGGAGCGCAGAATGTCGGCCAGGTCGTCTTCATCCGTGAACACCGCCCCGCCGTCCCCATAGCATCCCAGCGGCTTGGCCGGGAAGAAGGAGGTGCAGGCGATCCGTCCCAGTCCGCAGCTGGGCCTGCCCTTGTACTGCGCGCCGAAGGACTGGGCCGCATCCTCGACCACTGCCAGGCCGTGCGTATCCGCCACCTGCTGGATGCGGTCGTAATCAGCGGGCTGGCCGAAAATGTTGACCGCGATCACGGCCCTGGGAGTCAGCCCTGCCTGCTCCAGCGCCGGTCCGGGAAGAGGGTGGGAGCCGTTGCCGAACGCAAGCGCCCTCACGGCCGTGTCCAGGGCTTCCGGGTCCAGGTTGTAGGTCACCGGGTCGATGTCCACGAAGACGGGAGTGGCCCCGGCCAGCTGGATAACCTCCGCGGTGGCCGTAAAGGAGAACGGGGTGGTGAACACAGCGTCCCCCGGGCCGATGCCAAGAGCCATCAGCGCCATGAGCAGGGCGTCGGTGCCCGAGGAGCAGGCAATGGCATGCCCGACCCCGACCCTCTCTGACAATGATTGCTCCAGCTCCTCCACCTCCGGCCCCATGACATACTGCCCGTGCTCCAGGACCTTGTCGATGCAGGCTCGAATGTCCTGCTGCCAGTAGAGATACGGGGTCTTGAGATCGATAAACGGCATGCGCATGGTCAAAAACGCCCCCTCGAGCTGGTGGTGTGATTTGATTTTCCAGTGCAGCTGGGATAAATTTTACGATCTTGTCTCAGATGACGAAAACATGCAGGGACATAGCCGGTTCTTCCCCGGCCGGTCAATGACCCGGGTCCCTGGATTCCCTGGCTGGAAGCACTTCGGCACCGTGTTCCGGAGGCGGCACCGCCGCCCGGCGCCTGGCCGGATTCCTGCCCAATGCCCATCAATGCCCATCAAGGAGGACGAACGTGCGGGTACTCGTTGTCGGTTCCGGCGGCCGGGAGCACGCCCTGGCCTGGAAGCTCAAGCAAAGCCCGCTTGTGCGGGAGATCATTGTCGCTCCCGGCAACGGCGGCACGGCCGCCGTGGGGGAAAACGTACCGGTCAAGCACGACGACCTGCCCGGCATGGTCTCCCTGGCCAGGAAGAGGAAGTGCGATCTGGTGGTGGTGGGCCCGGAGCTGCCCCTGGTTCTCGGGCTTTCCAACGCCCTGGACAAGGAGGGCATCCCCTGCTTCGGGCCGACCGCCTACCCTGCCCAGCTCGAAGGGAGCAAGGCCTTTGCCAAGTCCCTGATGCGCGAGGCCGAGGTGCCCACAGCCGATTTCCGTGTCTTTGAGGATTACGGTCAGGCCAGGGCATACCTGCAGGAACACAGCCTGCCGGTGGTGGTCAAGGCCGACGGCCTGGCCGCGGGCAAGGGGGTGGTCATCTGCCAAACCCGGGAGGAGGCCCTGGAAGCACTGGACGACATGATGCGCAAACGGGTCTTCGGCACTGCCGGGGAGCGGGTGGTCATCGAGGAGGCCCTGCACGGTGAAGAGGCCTCTTTTCTGGCCTTCTGCGACGGCGAGAACATCGTGGCCATGCCCTCCTCCCAGGACCACAAGCCCATCGGGGAGGGCGACACGGGGCTGAACACCGGGGGCATGGGGGCGTATTCGCCTGCACCGATCCTGCCCCCGGAGCGATACGGCGAGATCAACGACCTGGTCATCACGCCGCTTGTGCGCCATCTGGCCAGCGTGGACAACCCCTTCAAGGGCATCCTCTACGCCGGGCTGATGTTCACTGCGCAGGGCCCCAGGGTCCTGGAGTACAATGTCAGGTTCGGGGATCCGGAATGCCAGCCCCTGCTGATGCGGCTGGAAAGCGACCTGGCCGAGATCCTGCTGGCCTGCGTGCAGGGCCGGCTCAAGGACGTGACTGTCAGCTGGTCCGAGAAAACCAGCATCTGTGTGGTCATGGCGGCGGAAGGGTATCCCAGGAAGTACGACAGGGGCATGCCCATCCAGGGCATCGAGGAGGCCGACCGCATGGACGACGTCAAGGTGTTCCACGCCGGCACCGCCCTCCAGGACGGGCAGATCCTGGCCGCGGGGGGGCGGGTGCTCGGGGTGACCGCCCGCGGCGACGACCTGTCCCAGGCTCAGCGGACCGCCTACGCCGCCGTGGAAAGGATACGTTTCGATGGACAGTACTACCGCCGTGATATCGGCGACAAGGGAATCAGGAGGTTGCAATCATGAGCCAGGTAGCCATTTTCATCGGCAGTATCTCCGACGAGGACAAGATGCGGCCCTGTTCGCAGGTGCTGGAGAAGCTGGGCATCCCCCACCGGTTCACCGTGACCTCTGCCCACCGGACTCCCGAGAGGACCCATGACCTGGTCAGGGAGCTGGAGCAGGCGGGCTGCCAGGTCTTCATCTGCGCTGCCGGACTGGCCGCGCACCTGGCCGGGGCAGTTGCCGCCAAGACTGTGAAGCCGGTTCTCGGCGTGCCCCTTGCCGCCTCCCCCCTGGGAGGCATGGACGCCCTGCTGGCCACTGTGCAGATGCCTCCGGGCTACCCGGTGGGCACCCTGGCTCTGGATGCGGTGGGAGCAAAAAACGCGGCCTGGCTGGCGGCACAGATCCTGGCCCTCGAGGACGACGTCCTGGCCCGAAAGATACAGGATGCCCGGCTGGCCATGAAGGAGGACGTGGTCCTGGCGGCCTCCAGGCTGGAGTCCGAAGGGCCGGGGACCAGCTGAAAACACGCCCTCACGCCCTGAAAACACGTCTCAAACTTCCTGCAGCAGCCCAACGAAAAGGCCCGGGAACACGTCCCGGGCCTTTTCTGGGTACAGCACACTGCGTTCTCTTCAGGCCGCTGCAGCCTTTCGTGCCCGGGCCTTCTCGGCACGCTTCTTCCAGAGCTGCATCTCCTGCATCTTTCTGCGCCGCTCCCTTTGCAGGGCCTTGCAGACCAGCGGGGTGCCTTTTTTGTAGCCCCACTTCTCGCGGTACTCGTCCGGAGTGAGACCGAACTTGGCCAGGTTCTTCTTGGTCAGGATCTTGTAAGCCTTGCCGTCCTCGAGGTTGATGATGCTCTTGTCACGGATGGCCTTCTTGGGATCCACCGGAGGCACGGGCCTTTCCGCTGCCTCCGGAGAGGTCTCCTGATGGATCTCCTTGATGCCGGTGGCCAGGCTCCGGACCATGGCCGTGATCTCCTCATCGGTCATGGTTCGGACACCGGCCTGCGCCTTGACGATGTCCAGTGCTTCCTTCAAAAAGTCTTCCATACAAACTCCTCCTCAAACAAGTTTCTCCAAAAATTTGCAACAGCGTCATTTGGTGGACACTGCGTTTTGCTTGATATCCTTGGCCTTCCGGAACATTACTATAGAAGATAAATTCAAAGCATTGATCTTTAACCACAGTTTTTTTGGAAAAGCAACACAGTCGACTCTAGTGAACCTTTCACACTAAAAAAAACCTGGACCAATGATTCCGTTTACGGCTGAACTGGAACGTGGCCGCAGCCAACACGATGATTTTTACAAAAATGTCATACTTTTCCCGGCAGACAGTGCGGCGGACCGGGTCAGCACCTTCCGGTGGAGCCGAACCCCCCGCAGCCCCGTTCGGTTGCACCCAGACGATCCACCACGTGCAGCCTGGCCTGAAACGTCGGCAGGAAGACGAGTTGGGCTATCCTTTGTCCACGAAGAACCGTCCGCGACTCGCTCGAGGTGTTCAGCAGGGAGACGATGATCTCCCCCCGGTAGTCGGGGTCGATGACCCCGACCCCCTGGCTCACGGTCAACCCGTCACGGGTCCCCAGGCCGCTGCGGGAGAACACGAAGCCCGCCACACCCGGCTCACGGATCTCCACCGCAACCCCGGAGGGGAAGGCGAAACGTTCCCCGGGGTGGAGCACAACGCTCTCCTCGCTGAGGCAGGCCCTAAGATCCAGCCCTATGGAATGCTCCGTGGCGTAGGCAAGGGGTGTCTGCCCAAGCAGGTCGTTCAGATACTGGATGTTCACGTCGATGCGCGGCAGGCTGAACTCGGCCATGTTTTTCTCCCTGCAGTGTTTGATTCTTTTTTCAAGGGACATCAAAGGTGAGCATGCTGCCCTGAAAGCTCACCGCCCAGCGCTCTCACAACCTTTTCCGTCGTCATTGTCCTGATCGTAATCCGCTGCTTTCGATACCGATTGCGAATACGTCAACAGGGGGCCACGTCCACCGCCGGGAAGTCACGAGATGCACTCTTCAAATCGCCCTTGCCTTTATCGCGTCCCCCTGGCAATTACAAACCACTCGACCCCATTCCCGTGGGCGGCACGAGTCAATGGATACCGCTTTCCCCGATGTATGCGTCCACTGCCTGCTCCCGGATTTTTCCTCCGGATTGCGGGATATTCTTTTTCAATCCCTTCCCTTATTGGAGTACAGATGCGCCCCCTTCAAGTTTTCAGCGTAACACCCAGGCTGCCCGACAACCTGCGGGTCCTCTGGGATCTGGCCTATAACCTCTGGTTCGAATGGAAGCATGAAATTTCCGAGCTCTTCTCCCAGATCGACCACCGGCTGTGGCTGAAGAGTCACGCCAACCCGGTCTGGTTCCTGAATCAGCTTTCCCAGGGGACTATCGAGGAGCTCTCCACCGACCCATTTTTCGTGGAACGTCTCCAGGAGCTCAAGCAAGGGCTCGACCTCTATGCCTCCAGGACATCATCCCCCATCCCTTTTGAGATCGACGACCCGGCACAGCCGGTCATCGCCTACTTCAGCGCCGAGTACGGGCTGGCCCACTGCCTGCCCATCTACTCGGGGGGGCTGGGCATCCTGGCCGGGGACCACCTCAAGTCGTCCAGCGACCTCAACCTCCCGCTGGTGGCAGTGGGGCTGTGCTATCAGAACGGCTACTTCAGGCAGTACCTGACCAACGACGGCTGGCAGCAGGAACGCTACCCCACCAACGACTTTGAGCAGCTTCCCCTCCAGCCTGTCCTGGACAGCGCCGGCAACCCCCTGACCGTTGCGGTGGACATCCTGGACCACCCCCTGTCCTTCCGGGCCTGGAAGGCCTCTGTGGGACGGGTGGACCTCTATCTCCTGGACGCCAACATCGCGGACAACCCCCAGGAGTACCGCCGCGTCACCTCCCAGCTTTACGGCGGCGGCCCCGACATGCGCCTGCAGCAGGAGATCCTGCTCGGCATCGGCGGCATCCGCCTGCTGCGAGACCTGGGCCTCTATCCCAGCGTCATCCACCTCAATGAGGGCCACTCTGCTTTCGCAGGGCTGGAGCGTATCCGCCACTATATGCTCGACCGCGGCCTGCCTTTCGAGGCCGCCAAGGAAATCGTGGCCTCCAGCAGCGTCTTCACCACCCACACCCCGGTCCCTGCGGGGAACGACCGCTTTGCACCGGAATCGGTCAGCCGGTACTTCACCCGCTACATCCAGGACCTGAAGCTGAGCATGCCCGAGTTTCTGGGGCTCGGGCGCGAGAACCCGGGAGACCAGCGCGAGCTCTTCTGCATGACCGTGCTGGCCCTGAAGCTCTCCCGGTTCAACAACGGGGTCAGCACGGTGCACGGGGCGGTTTCACGGGGCATGTGGCACAAGGTCTGGGCCCAGTACCCGGTGGAGGACGTGCCCATCGGTTCCATCACCAACGGCGTCCACGTGCCCACCTGGATCTCCCGGGACTTCGCCACCCTGTTCGAACGCTATCTGGGAAGCAACTGGCGCGAGGATCCTGATTGCCAGCGCCTGTGGCGGCAGGCCGAGGCCATCCCCGACTCAGAGCTGTGGCGGACCCACGAACGGCTGCGGGAACGCCTGGTGGACTTCGCGCGCACCCGCTTGCGCGACCAGGTCCTGGCCCGGGGGGGCAAGCATTGGGAGGCCCAGCTGGCCGAGGAGGCACTCGACCCGGGCATCCTGACCGTGGGCTTTGCCCGGCGCTTTGTGTCCTACAAGCGGGCCGGCCTGCTGCTCAAGGATGAACAGCGGCTGCTCAGGCTGCTGAGCAGCAGGGATCAGCCCGTCCAGTTCATCTTCGCCGGGAAGGCCCACCCCCAGGACCGGGAGGGCAAGAAGATCATCCAGCAGATCTTCCAGCTCTGCCAGTCCCCGGAGTGCCGTCACCGCATGGTCTTCCTGGAGGACTACGACATGGCCCTGGCCGGCTATCTCCTCCAGGGCTGCGACGTGTGGCTGAACACACCCCGCCCCCCCCTGGAAGCCTGCGGCACGAGCGGCATGAAAGCCGTGGCCAACGGGGTGCTCACCCTGAGCACCCTGGACGGGTGGTGGGCCGAGGCCTACCAACCGGACAACAGCCTTGGCTGGGCAATAGGGCAGGGTGAGATCTACGAAGACCACGAGTATCAGGACTTCGTGGAAAGTCAGATCCTTTACAATCTGCTGGAGAACGACATCATCCCGCTGTTTTACGAACGGGGCAAGGCCAACCTCCCCCGGGAGTGGATCCGGCGCATGAAAAAGGGGCTTGTGCGGCTGGTCCCGCAGTTCAGCTCGCACCGCATGGTCGAGGACTACTGCCGCCTGGCCTATCTCCACGCCCAAAAGAACTACAAGACCCTGGCCACGGACAATTACGCCGCCGCCAGAGACCTGGCCCAGTGGCGTATCGGCATTTCAGGGCGCTGGGAAGGGCTGCACATCCGCAACGTCACCGCCCTGCAGCCCAAGGATCTGCACGTCAACCAGACCGTGGAGGTGCAGGCGGAGGTCTTCCTCAACGGCCTCAAGCCAGAGGAGGTGCGGGTGGAGATCTACGCCGGGCCTCTGGATCCTGAAGGCAGCTTCCTGACGCGGACCAACTCACCCATGCGCCTGACAAAGCCCCTGGACGGAGGCTGGTCCCTGTTCCAGGGGGAAACGCGTCCCGGACACAGCGGGCGCTTCGGGTACACGGTCCGGGTCCTGCCCGACTATCCCCTGCTCCTGGACCCCCACTCACTCGGCCTTGTGCACTGGGCCGGGCAGGACAGCTCCGCCCCCTGAGCCGGCCATGAAACACTTCATCCCACTGCGCAAGACGGTCAGAAGCAGGTCGAAAAAGTCCGGGCTGCCTCCGGGGGCGCTGGTTTACGTGGGTGAGGAGCGGACCGGCAACATCACCATCACCTGCACCAGCTATGACCGTGCAACCATCAGCTGCTGGCAGCCTGTTGACCCGGCCGAGTGCACGCCGGCCCCCGGAAAGGTCCTCTGGCTGGACATGGCCGGTATCCACCAGCCCGAAATGCTTGCCCGTTGGGGCAAGGCCTTCGGGCTGCACCCACTGGTGCTCGAGGACATCCTGAACACCGAGCACAGGCCCAAGCTGGAGGAGCTCGAGACCCAGCTGTTTTTCGTGCTCAAAACCTTCAAAGTCTCCGACGACAGCACCGAGTTGGTCGAGGACCAGGTCAGCCTGGTTCTGGGGCATGGCTATGTTCTCTCCTTCCAGGAAAAGGGCGGGGAGTTCGAAGCCGTGCAGGGGCGGCTGGACCAGGGCAAGGGGCGCATCCGCGGCTCCGGGGCCGACTACCTGGCCTACGCCCTGATCGACTCCGTGGTGGACCGATACTTTGCCGTGCTTGAGCACATCGGACAGCGCATCGACGACCTGCAGGAAAAGCTGCTGACCGATCCCGACCAGAGCTGCATGGCCGGCATCCACGCCATCAAGCACGACGTCCTGCTGGTGCGCAAGGCCGTCTGGCCCTTGCGCGAAACCCTCACCGCCATCCTGCGGCAGGACAGCGACCTGATCGGCGAGCCCACTGGAATCTACTTCCGAGACGTCTACGACCACACTGTTCAGCTCCTGGACACCGTGGAAACGTTCCGGGACATGATCGCGGGCATGTTCGACACCTACCTGTCAAGTGTCAGCCTGCGCATGAACGAGGTCATGAAGGTGCTGACCATCATGGCCACCATCTTCATCCCCCTGACCTTCATCGTCGGCCTGTACGGCATGAACTTCCAGCACATGCCCGAGCTGCACTGGAAATGGGGCTACCCCGCCGTGCTGCTGATCATGGGTGTCATCGTCCTGGGTATGTTCTGGTATTTCAAGCGGAAGAAGTGGTTTTAGCGGCTTCGCCGCGCTCGAAGCTAAAAGCAAGAAAAAAA
>CAZUBS010000006.1:0-2199 GCA_964618595.1 uncultured Desulfohalobiaceae bacterium | reverse complement strand
AGCTTTGAGCTTTGAGCTTTGAGCCCACCCGCAGCACCCGGAAATAGCCGACTGGCCTGAACACAACTACTGCCGCCAAGCCCGACTATGCCCATCACCCCCCGCCGCCTTGAGCGCATCCGCACCGTGCTCAGCCGTCGCCAGCCCGGCCTGACCCTGGCCCTGAACAACATCCACGACCCCCACAATGTCTCGGCCATCCTGCGCAGCTGCGACGCCTTTGGCGTGCACAC
This sequence comes from uncultured Desulfohalobiaceae bacterium, assembly GCA_964618595.1. Classification (GTDB taxonomy): domain Bacteria; phylum Desulfobacterota; class Desulfovibrionia; order Desulfovibrionales; family CAZUBS01; genus CAZUBS01. The sequence goes on along the minus strand of CAZUBS010000006.1, from coordinate 1,966 downwards.
GGTCCACCTGCTCTACACCAGCGAGGGCTTTCCCGTTATGGGCAAGCGTTCCTCGGCCTCGGCCAGGAAGTGGGTGGGGCTTGAGCGACACACCAGCCCCGTGGAAATGGTCCGGACCCTGGACGCCCAGGGCCACCACCTCATCGCCGCCTCCTTCGACCCCACGGCCCGCCCCCTGCCGGAATGGGACCTGACCAGGCCAACCGCCGTGATCCTTGGCAATGAGCACCGCGGCGTGGACCAGCAGCTGACCGACCTGGTCCCCGACCACCTCTACATCCCCATGCAGGGCATGGTGCAAAGCTTCAACGTCTCGGTGGCCGCGGCCCTGATCCTCTATGAGGCCTGGCGCCAACGCTCGGCCAGGGGGATGTACGAGAAGAGCCCGTTTTCCGAGCAGGAGATGGAGCGGCTGGTCAGGGAGTGGTGCGAAAAATAGGCATTGGTTCTGCCTGCCCCTCCCGGACCTGGAGACCTGCCCCGATCATGCGTACCATCGCTGCCGGGTGGCTGGGGCTTCGGAACCTTCCGCTCTTTCGACCCCGCAGGCGCACCCACCCGGAACAGTGACCTGCAACCGGTTTTCCAACGGACATACCCTTGCTTCACAGGGACGAGACGGACCGCCCCGGAGAACCCAGTGGAACACGGCATCCATTGCGACCGTCACCCTGGCGGTGGCAGTGGGGATCGCCTGCTACGCCCTCTCCCGCCGGCTGCCGGCGGACGGCCGCAGCAGGGACGACACCTGTGTCTGGTCTTCGAGGCCCCGGTTTGATATCTGAACCCATAGCCCTCTTTGTTGCGGCAGCAGTGAAGAAGTCCTGACAACCACTCTTCATCCCGGGATTTGCCCGTCACAACCAATGGAGGCACGCCATGGGTATCGAAAAGGTCCTCTTCAAGAGCGAGGAAAAGAAGTCGTCCAGCGAGATCGCAGCAGACCTGCGCCTGATCGCGGACAAGGTGGAATCGGGCAGCCTGACCCTCAAGCAGGGCCAGGAAACTGTCCAGCTGGACTTTCCTGACACCATGACCCTGGAGATCAAGGCCGAGGAGGAATCCGGCCGGCAGACCAAGCGCTCCCTGGAGATCGAGCTGGAATGGGTGCCCGGTCAGCAAGCCTCCGGCACGACAGAAATCATCTGAGAAAATCAGACAGGCTCTCCTCTTTGGCCATGAGATGGAACGGGTGGCCAAAGAGTTGGGCTGGACATGCCCCATGCCTCTTCGGGGTGAAAATTGAGGCTCGGTGCTCGGGTGGCTTGTACCGCTCTTGTGTTCGAAACACCCTGCCGCCCCCCCCGGAGGAAAATGTAGCCGGTGGTTTCCATCCACCGGCTTGAACTTCGTTGGTCTCGTGCAATGAGAAAAAGGTGCCGTGCTATCTGTCAAGTGCCTGGGCAGAGGCCTGCAAGGGCTGATCCGGCTTTTTCAGCTCCTTTTGGAACTCGTAGCGCACGCCTCTGAGCAGGCACAGGCACAGCAGCACCATGATACCTGAAAAAGGGAGCGCCGCGGCAATGGCCATGCGTTGCAGCCCCTCGAGCCCGCCGGAGAAGAGCAGGACGGCCGCTGTCGCGGACACTGTCCCGCCCCAGACGATTTTTTTGCCCGGCGGGGGTTCTGCCTTGCCTCCAGAGGTCATCATGCTCAGCACGAAGGTGGCAGAGTCCGCCGAGGTCACGAAGAAGACCACCAGCAGAAGAACCGTGAGCATGGTCAGGATCCCGCTCAACGGGTAGAACGAGTAGAGCTTGAAAAGGCCGGTCGATATGTCCTGGGCCACTGCGGAGGCGATCTGCGCCCCCTGGTGGAGCTCCAGGTCAAAGGCCGCCCCGCCGAACACGCTGAACCAGACAAAGGTCAGCAGGGCAGGGACCATCAGGGCCCCCGTCACAAACTCACGGATGGTCCTGCCGCGGGAAATGCTGGCCACGAAAAGGCCCACAAAGGGGGACCAGGA
>CAZUBS010000005.1:15504-17574 GCA_964618595.1 uncultured Desulfohalobiaceae bacterium | reverse complement strand
TCCCTGGTGCTGCGGCTGGTGCACGGCAACAGGGCCCTGGCTTTGCTCCCGGCCGATGCGGGGCTGCCGGCCATTCAGGGGCTGCTTGCGGGCAATGCCACCGTCCGCGCGGAGGTGCTGCTGCTGCCCCACCACGGCAGCCGCTCGAGTCTGTCCAGGGAGTTCTACGAGCGGGTTTCGCCGCGACTGGCCCTGGCCAGCGCCGGTTCCCTGCACCCCTTTGGGTTTCCGCACCAGGAGGTGCTGCAGGCCTTGAAGGAGCAGGGGGTCCCGGTCTACTGCACTGCCAAGCAGGGGGCGGTCTCGGTCAGCTGGAACCTGTCCACGGGGGCCTTTGAGACGGCCTCACAGCGCGGCGTAAGGATCAGTAATTGATGTTCAGAACCTTCCGGACCTGATCCATGGTCAGGGCGGCCTGCTCCCGGGCCCGCTCCGTGCCCCGGGCAACGATGGCCGCGAGCTCGTCCGGGTTCTGCTCCAGCTCCCGGCGCCGCTTCCGGATGGGGGCCAGGAAATGGTCCAGGTTGGCAAGGACCAGCTTCTTGCAGTCCATGCACCCGCGGCTGGCGGAGACGCACCCCTCCCTGACCTCTTCCCGCTCCTCCTCGGTGGCCATGAGCTCGTGGTAGGGGTAGAGGTTGCACACCCCGGGGTCGCCGGGGTCCTTGAGCCGTTTGCGGTTGGTGTCGGTGGGCATGGACAGCACCTTGGGCTTGATGGCGTCCATTTCCTCGCTGAGGTGGATGGCGTTGCCGTAGCTCTTGCTCATCTTGCGCCCATCCAGGCCGGGAAGCTTGGAGGCCTGGGTCAGCCTGGCCTGGGGCTCGGGGAAGAAGCCCCCGAACAGGTGGTTGAACCTGCGGGCGATCTCCCTGGTCAGCTCCAGGTGGGGAAGCTGGTCGTGCCCCACCGGCACCAGCTGGGGCATGTACATCAGGATGTCCGCGGCCTGCAGCACGGGGTAGCCGAGAAAGCCGTAGGTGTTCAGGTCCTTGGACACCAGCTCCTGGCGGATCTCCTTGTAGGTGGGGTTGCGCTCCAGCCAGCCCAGGGGCGTGATCATGGACAGCAGCAGGTGCAGCTCGGCGTGCTGCTTGACGTGGGACTGGATGAAGATGGTGCAGTGCTCGGGGTCCAGGCCCGAGGCCACCCAGTCCATGACCAGCTGGGGCACGAACCCCTTGATGCGGGTGGGATCGGCATACTCGCTGGTCATGGCATGCCAGTCGGCCACGAAGAAAAAGCAGTCGTAGTCGCTCTGCAGCTCGATCCAGTTCTTGAGCACGCCGTAGTAGTGGCCGAGGTGCAGCGGCCCGGTGGGCCGCATGCCTGAGACGATCCTTTTTTTCAGTTCCATGTTAAGAGGCTCCAGCAAGGCTGTGACTGCCTTCAGATGGGCAGAATGAGGCCTTGAAGAAAATAGATGATGGGCAGGATGATTTTTTGCACTGCCCCCGTGACGAACAGCAGGATCAGGACGATGAACCCGTACTGCCCGAACTGCAGGAACGAGTGGGCTGCCTGCCGGGGCAGGACAGCCGCGAGCAGGTTGCTGCCGTCAAGAGGGGGGATGGGCAGCAGGTTGAAGACCCCAAGGGCGAGGTTGATCTGCACCCCGTAGAGGCACATCATGGCCAGGGGCCGGATCAGGACCTCGCTGGTCTGTGGGGAGGAGAGGTTGTAAAAGGCAAAGTTGAGAACATAGAAGAGCAGGGCGAAGCACACGGCCAGGACAAAGTTGGTCGCCGGCCCGGCAATGGAAACATAGAGCATGCCCTTGCGCGGGTCGCGGAAGTAGCTCGGGTTGACCGGGACGGGCTTGGCCCAGCCGATGTGCACCAGGAACAGGGCCAGGGTGCCCACGGGGTCCAGGTGCTTGATGGGGTTGAAGGTCAAACGCCCGGCATTCTTCGCGGTGGGGTCGCCCAGTCTGTAGGCCACATACCCGTGGGCCAGCTCATGGAAGGTCACGGCCATGAGAATGGGCACGGTGAGGATGGCGATTTCCTGGATGGAAGGCAGATTGAACATGGCCCCAAGCGGCTATCATCATATCGCGGCAGGGGCAAG
>CAZUBS010000005.1:0-15404 GCA_964618595.1 uncultured Desulfohalobiaceae bacterium | reverse complement strand
AAGGCAGATTGAACATGGCCCCAAGCGGCTATCATCATATCGCGGCAGGGGCAAGTCGGAGTCAGGCCTGGATGGCCCGAACAGTTCGAACTTTTCTCCCCCTTGCCAAGGGGCATTGATTTGATTAAATGTCTCAGCGGGCGATTAACTCAGTGGTTAGAGTGCCATCTTCACACGGTGGAAGTCCCGAGTTCAAATCTCGGATCGCCCACCATCCAGCAAAAAAAAGGGGCTCCGGTTTTCGGAGCCCCTTTTTTTGCTGGAGTTCGAAGTTCGAAGTCGGAAGCTCGAAGGTAAATGCAACGACTGAGCTTGATATTTGGGTAGTAATCAAGCAAATGAAATGACTCCACGATTCGTTTTCGAAAGGGGATAATAACCAACAGTACACACGAAACGCTTCCCCATTCTTCCCTTCGACCTTCCGACTTCGAACTTCGAACTTATAACATGAACATCCTCCTCTACCAACCCGAGATCCCTCCCAACACGGGGTCCATTGCCAGGCTCTGCGCAGCCACAGACACCCCGCTGCACCTGGTCGAACCCCTGGGGTTCAGCCTTAAGGACAAGCACTTGAAACGGGCGGGCCTGGACTACTGGCACAGTGTGGACGTCACGGTCTGGCCCGACTGGGAGGCCTGTGCGGCATCGCTGGGCAAAGAGCGGCGCTTCGTGCTGACCAGCGCCAGGGCCAAGACCCCGTACCATGATTTTGCCTACCAGCCGGGGGACGTTCTGGTCTTCGGGCCCGAGACCCGTGGGTTGCCCAGAAGCTTCGTGGCCCGTTACGACCACTGGGTGCGCATCCCCATCTGGGGGCGGGTCCGCAGCCTCAACCTGGCCAACGCAGCCACGCTCCTGCTCTACGAAGCCTTGCGCCAGACAGGCCGGCTGGACGGGATGTGAGTCGGGAAGGGCAGCGCCTGCAAGGAGGTGCTTCGCCGTGACCCTGCAGGGAAATCCACTGCATTGTAAAGAGGGTGCCCGGACCAGGCTCGCAGCAGTTCCGCCCGGCAGGGATGACAGAGGGCCTATTGTGAATTAATTCTTTTAGTTGACGGTCGCGCAAAGGGTGCTCACAACGAACAATCATCGTACTGTCTCAGTTTCATTCACTTTCGATCATTTTGCAGGGAGGGATGCATGATAGCCTACACGGTCTATCTCGAACAGATTCCCCAGCTGCTCCGGCCGCTGGCCCGAGACTACGAGGTCCTGGTGCCGGCCAAGGTGGGCGATGGGTTTTACGATTTCGTGCCCTGGCAGGAGGGGGTGGAGATCGCCTGGGACTACGACCTGGCTTACAACACCCTCAAGAGGTACTTTCTGCCGCCCCGGGAGGATCTGATCGAGTACGACCTGGACAGCTACACAGCCAAACCGGTGACCGAGGCGCCGAAACGGCTTTTGCTCGGTGTGCATCCTTACGACCTCAAGGGCATCAACCAGCTCGACCAGCTCATGGAGTTGGGCTCACCCGACCTGAACTACCGGGCCCGGCGGGACGCCACGGTCATCTTCGGCATGGAGCCGCAGACCGTGGCCAAGACCGCCTTCTGGGCCACCATCGGCGCGGCGCAGGTCGACTACGGGTACGACCTGTACTGGACCAAGATCAGCCCGGCCGCCTTTTACGTCCAGGTGGGTTCACCCCTGGGGGAGGAGATGTTGAATACCAACATCCAGACCCAGGTAGCCACGGCTGCCGAGCGGGAGGCCGCCCGAAGAGAACAGGTGCGCATCCGGAGCGTGGCTCGCAAGCAGGGTCTCAAGTATCCCTGGGAGGAGACCCCGGCCGTTTTGAAGAAGAGCTGGGACTCCCCCCTGTGGAAGGAAGGGTCCAGGCTGTGTCTGGCCTGCGGGTCCTGCGTGACCGTCTGCCCCACCTGCTACTGCTTCGACGTCAAAGAGGAGGCGGACGACCTGCTCAAGACCGGGCGCCGCTACCGGGAGTGGGACGGCTGCATGCTGGAGGGGTTTGCCGCCATTGCCGGGGGGCACAACTTCCGGTCCAAGGCCTGGGAGCGGTACCGCCACCGTTTCTTTCGCAAGGGCAAGTACATCTACGACAAGATCGGAGAGCTGGGATGCATCGGCTGCGGGCGCTGCGTTGCGGCCTGTACCGCGAACATCGCCAGTCCCGTGGCTGTCTTCAACCAGCTCTGGGAGGACACGCACCATGAAAAATAACTTCTCCCAGTACGTGCCCCACCCGGCCACCCTGGTTGCCCGCAAAGACCTGTCGGACATGGTCACCCTGTACGAGTTTGCCCCGGACAACGGCCGTCCCCTGGCCCACCGTCCGGGCCAGTTCGTGGAGCTGTCCATCTACGGGGTGGGCGAGGCACCCTTTTCCATCAGCTCGGCCCCGGAACGGGACAACCACCACTTCGAGATCGCGGTGCGCAAGATCGGCTCGGTGACCTCGGCCCTGAGCCGCCTGCAGGCCGGGGACAAGATCGGTGTGCGTGGTCCCTACGGGTCCTTCTTTCCCATCCAGCATTTCGTGGGGCACGACGTGCTTTTCGTGGCCGGGGGCCTGGGCCTGATTCCCCTCAGGAGCCTGCTCAACTACATGCTCCGCCACCGGGACGAGTTCGGTCGGATCATCGTCCTGGTGGGGACCCGCAACCCTTCGGAGCGCATCTTCACCGATCAGCTGGAGAAGCTGGAGGCCAGAAAGGACGTGGAGGTGCACGAGACTGTGGACTATCCCGACGATACCTGGGCTGGAAACGTGGGCGTCATCACCACCCTGCTGCCCAAGATCGACCTCAAGGCCTCCCAGACCTACGTGGCCATGATAGGGCCTCCGGTGATGTACAAGTTCGTGCTGATGGAATGCCAGAAGCTGGGCATCCAGCCGGGGCAGATCTACGTGTCCCTGGAGCGGCACATGAAGTGCGGGGTGGGCAAGTGCGGCCACTGTCAGATCAACGGCATCAACTGCTGCATCGAGGGGCCGGTCTTCAGCTACACCGACATCCAGGGCCTGGGCGAGGCCATCTAGGAGGCAAGCATATCATGACAGCCAAACCAAAGATTGCGTTTTTCGATTTCGCAGGCTGCGAAGGCGATCAGCTCCAGGTGGCCAACCTGGAGGAGCGCCTTCTGGACCTCCTCTCCCACGTGGAGGTGGTCAGCTTCCGCGAGGTGCACACCGGCCACTCCGACGACTACGACATCGCCTTTGTGGAGGGCTCCATCACCCGCCCCGAGGACGAGGAGCGGATCAAACACATACGTGACAACTGCACCTATCTGGTGGCCATCGGGGCCTGCGCCACCATCGGTGGCATCAACTGCCTCAAGAACTTCATCAACGAACAGGACTACCGGGAGCAGGTCTACGGCCAGCACGCCCGCTGGTACTCCACCTATGCTGCACGTCCGGTCAAGAGCGTGGTTCCCGTGGACGTCGAGCTGCACGGGTGTCCCATGGTCCGGGACGAGTTTGCACGCTGCGTCAAGGAGCTGCTCAAAGGCAAGATCTATCGTCCACCCGATTACCCGGTGTGCGTGGAGTGCAAGGAGGCCGGCAACATCTGCCGCTATCACAAGGGGGAGATGTGCCTCGGCATCCTGGCGCGGGCAGGCTGCAACGCGTGCTGCGTGACCGAAGGCGCCACCTGCTGGGCCTGCCGGGGGATCGCTCCCAGCGCCAACATCGACGCTGCCAAGGAGGTCATGGCCATGCACGGCTTCGACTGGATGCAGATTCGTGACCTGATGCGCCTCTATCTCGGGAACCGGAGGGAAACGCAATGAGCGCCAAACAACAGGCAACCCCACCCAGGAAGGCCTCTGCCGCCAAGAAAACCTCCCCGCCCAAGGGGCCGAAGAAGGTCGACGTCCATCACCTGACCAGGGTGGAAGGGCACGGCAACATCGTCGTTGAGATCGACGACAAGGGCACTGTCAAGCACTGCCGCTGGGATGTGGTGGAGGCGCCCCGGTTCTTCGAGGCCATGGTGCTCAACCGCCCCTACCAGGATATCCACCACATCACTTCGCGCATCTGCGGCATCTGTTCCATCGGACACCAGCTGGCCTCCTTGCAGGCCACGGAGGACGCCATGGGGGTCCAGGTGTCCGACCAGACCGTGCAGCTGCGCAAGATAGCCCTGCACGCCGAGAACCTGCAGAGCCATCTGCTGCACATCGGCTACCTGGTGCTGCCCGATCTGATGGGCGTGGGCTCGGTCATCCCCCTGGCCCAGACCCACAAGGAGGAGCTGTTGACCCTGATAGGGGCCCGGCGTATCTCCAACGAGCTCAGTCAGCTCATCGGCGGCCGCACCACCCATCCCCAGAGCCTGGTGCCCGGAGGCATGGCCAAGCTGCCCACCGAGCCCGAGCTCAGGGAGATGATGGGCAAGGTCGAGGAGATGTGCCGGCGCACGGAAAAGGTGGTCGACCTGTTCGCCTCCCTGGACGAGAAATGGCCCCGTTTCCAGCGGCCCACCGAGTACGTGGCCCTGGTCTCGCCCACGGGGTACGCCCTGTACCGGGGAGAGCTGGGGTCCTCCAAGGACCAGCGCCGCCCGGTGCCCTTGTACCAGGACCTGACCAACGAGTACTGTGTGCCCCAGTCCACGGCCAAGTGGGCCAAGAACACGGAGGACTCCTACATGGTCGGGGCCCTGGCCAGGTTCAACCTCAATCACGAGCTGCTGCACGACCGGGCCAAGGCCGCGGCCAAAAAGCTGGGGCTCAAGGCGCCCTGCCACAACCCGTTTGCCATCACCCTGGCCCAACTGGTGGAGTGTGTCCACTCCTGCGAGGATTCCATGCAGCTCATCGACCAGGTGCTGACCAGGGGTCTGCGCCAGGAGCAGCCGGTGTCCATCACCCCCAGGGCCGGGAAGGGGGTCGGCGCGGTGGAGGTGCCCCGGGGGCTGTTGTTCCACGCCTACGAGTACGACGACAACGGCCGGGTGGTCTGGGCGGACTGCGTCATCCCCACCAACCAGAACCACGGCAACATCCAGAAGGACTTCGACGCCATGGCCCCATCCCTGGCCGAGCTGGACGAGCCGGCCATCGAGCTGAAGCTGTCCATGCTGGTCAGGGCCTACGACCCCTGCATCTCCTGCTCGACCCACTACATCGACCTGCGCGAGCAGAGCAAAAGCTGGGTCACCTTCGTCCGGGTCTGACGGGCAGAGCAATGACCAGGCACAAAGGCCGGGAAGGACTCCTTCCCGGCCTTTGTCTTTTCACTCTGCGGCGGCCAGGATCTTTTCGCGCAGGGTGCGGACGGCCTGGGGGATGTCCGGGGCTTTGGTCACGGCGGTGACCACGGCAACCTTTCGGGCACCCTGGGCCAGGACCAAGTCGATGTTGTCCCTGGTGATGCCGCCCATGACGGTAAAGGGGATGCGCAGACGGGGAGCGATGGCGGCGATGCTTTCCGGGCCCAGGAATGCGTCCACGTCCTTCTTGGTGCCGGTGGGGAAGATGGGGCCGATGTTGACGTAATCGGCTCCGTCACGCTGGGCGTCCAGGGCCTGGGAAAGGGAGTGGGTGGAGACGCCGATGAGCAGTTGGGGAGCCAGGCGTCGGGCCGCGGCCAGAGGCAGGTCGTCCTGTCCCAGGTGCACCCCGTCCGCCTTCACGGCCAGGGCCACGTCCAGGTGGTCGTTGACCATGAAGAGCACCCGGGCCAGGGAGGTGATCTCCCGGAATCTGAGCGCAAGCTCGTAGAAGTCCTTCCTGGAGAGGTCCTTTTCCCGCAGCTGGACGATCTTCGCCCCCCCCTTGACGACGCCCTCCAGCACATCCAGGTCGCTGCGGCCGCTGGACAGGGCCTGGCAGGTGACCGGGTAGAGGTCCACCGCCTCGAACATGGCGCGGCGTTTGGCTCTGTCCATCTCAGCCCCCCCCCACCAGCCGGATGACCTCGATCACGTCTCCGTCGCGGACGGTTTCAGCGTCGAAGTCCTCCCGGCTGACGATTGTACGGTTTCTTTCCACGGCGACGGTTTTCGGGTCGATGCCCAGCCCGCGGAGCAGCCGGTCCAGAGTGACCGGCTCCTGGAGGTCGTGTTGCTTGCCGTTTATGATGATGGTCATGGTGCTTTCGCTGCTGTTGGGATGGAAAAACTACTGAATGAACATCCGGTCCCAGTCCTTCCAGACCGGCTCATAGCCAGTGCGTCGCAGCAGGTCGGCAATCTCCCCTGCCGACCGCTCGTCCGCGATCCGGAACTGCTCCTCGCCGTGCTCTTTCTGGGCGTATCCGCCGGGATCGGTACGTGATCCGGCGCTCATGGCGGTGACACCGAGAGGAAGGAGGTGTTCCCGGAGCACGGGGTTCTCACGGGTGGACAGGATGAGGCCGGCATCGGGCAGAAAGAGCCGCAGGGCGGTCATGATCTGAACCAGGGCCGCGTCCCCCACGGGGTGCTCAGGCTGGTAGCCTCCGGCAGCGGGTTGCAGGCGCGGGAACGACACGGTCAGGTGGGAACGCCAGAAGTGTTTGAGCAGGTAGCGGGCGTGCCGGGCCAGGACAAAGGCCTCGGTGCGCCAGTCAGAGAGGCCGAGCAGGGCCCCGATCCCGATCCTCCGGAAGCCTGCTTCCCCGCCCCGCTCCGGTGTTTCCAGCCGCCACTTGAAATCACGCTTGCGCCCGGCCGGGTGGACCTCGCTGTAGCGCTCCCGGTTGTATGTCTCCTGGTAGACGACCAGGCCGTCCACCCCGCTGGCGGCCATGGTGCGGTACTCTCCGGTCTCCATGGGGTAGATCTCGATGGCTATGGAGGCGAACAGCGGGCGCAGGCGCTCAACCACCCCCTGCAGATAGTCCAGGGTGACCACGCCGGGCGACTCGCCCGAGACCAGCAGCAGGTGGCGGAACCCCTGGCTGTGGAGAAAGCGGGCCTCAGCCTCGGCCTGGTCGATGGTCAGGGTCATGCGGCAGACCCTGTTGGTGACCTTGAAGCCGCAGTAGACGCAGGAGTTGGTGCACTCATTGGAGAGGTACAGGGGGGCGAAGAGACCGACGACCCTGCCGAAGCGCTGTCTGGTCAGGGAGTGGGCCCGCTGGGCCATGGCTTCCATGGAAGGCACGGCAGCCGGGGACAGCAAGGCCATGAGGCCGGTCTCGCCAAGCACCGGGGCGGCCAGCGCGGCCTCGACATCGGCAGCGGTGCAGGAGCGGATGGCCGCGGCACAACCGTCCCAGTCGAGGTGTTCGATCTGATGGAAAAAGCTCATGTATCCTCGTCCCTCAGAAAGCCGGTCAATGGGCTGGAAGCCTCGGCCGCAAAAATCTGCCGGCCCATTCCGGCCAGGAAGGCCTCGCGCCCGGCCTCGACGCCCTTTTTGAAGGCGGAGGCCATTGCGGGGGGATCCCCTGCAACCGCCAGGGCCGTGTTGACCAGCACGGCATCCGCGCCCATCTCCATGGCCTCGGCCGCATGCGATGGGGCCCCGAGCCCGGCGTCGACCACCACGGGCACTGTGGCCATCTCGATGATGATGGCCACGGCTTCCCTGGTGCGCAGCCCCCGGTTGGAGCCGATGGGCGACCCCAGGGGCATGACCGTGGCCGTGCCGGCCTCCTCGAGCCGTTTGGCCAGGATGGGGTCGGCGTTGATGTAGGGCAGGACCACGAAGCCGTCCTTGACCAGGATCTCGGCGGCCTTCAGGGTCTCGATGGGGTCGGGCAGCAGGTAGTGCGGATCCGGGGTGACCTCCAGCTTGACCCATGGCTCGCACCCGGCAGCCCGGGCCAACCGGGCCAGACGGACGGCTTCCTCCGCATCCCGGGCGCCAGAGGTGTTGGGCAGCAGCAGGTAGCGCTCGGGATCGATGGCCGAGAGCATGGAATCCTCCGGGTCGCCCAAATCCACCCGGCGCAGGGCCACGGTGACGATCTCCGCCCCGGAGGCCAGGACAGCGTCGCGCATGACCCGGGGGGAGGAAAACTTGCCCGTTCCCACCAGGAGACGGGAATGAAAGGTCCTTCCGGCAATGACCAGAGGATCGGCAGGTGTGGCGGATGTCATAGTCGTGTCAGGTTCCGGGTTGCAGGGTTTTGCCCGCTGCGGGGTAGTGCTCCCTGCAGATCGGGCAGGACGGGGTTGCAGGCAGCTCCACGGTGCGCACCCCCATATCCAGGGCATCGAGGGTGAGCAGCCGCCCGGTGAGCAGCCGCCCGAGACAGAGAAGGGCCTTGACGGCCTCCGTGGCCTGGAGCGCGCCGATGGCCCCGGCCACGGTCCCCAGCACACCCACCTCGTCGGTGGAGGCGTAGGTTCCAGGCTCGGGGACGCCTTCGAAGATGCAGCGGTAACACGGACCCTGCCCGGGGACCACGGTCATGGTCTGGCCGAACATGCCCAGGAGCCCGCCGTGGGAAAACGGCGTGCCCGCAACCACGCACAAGTCATTGACCAGGAACTTGGTCTCGAAGTTGTCCGAGGCCTCGATCACGAAGTCGTACCCGGCCATGATACCGGGGCCGTTGTCCCTGGTCAGGCGCAGCGGGTGGATGTCAAGGGACAACTCCCGCCTGAGGTGCAGCAGGCAGCGCCGGGCGGACTCCGTCTTGAAACGGCCCAGGTCGGTGTCGCCGTGCAGGATCTGGCGTTGCAGGTTGGAGATATCAACTTTGTCGGCATCGACCAGCCCCAGCCTGCCTATCCCTGCGGCGGCAAGGTACATGGCCGCAGGGCTGCCCAGCCCGCCCAGCCCGACAATGAGCACGCTGCTGTTGGCAAGCCTGAGCTGGCCATCTTCCCCAACCCCCTGCAGGAGGATGGACCGCTTGTAGCGCTCCTGGTCGGCTGGTGAAAGTGCGTGTGCTGCGGGCATAAAAAAAACCGCTTTCCTTCGAAGCAAGGGGAAGCGGCGGCGGGACACCACGGCAATGTGGCGTGCGGCGCCGTTTCCCTCCGCTGGAATGACCCAGTTCAGGTTCCAGGGTGTGCTCTCAGTCCCGTGCCCGGGACACCCCTAACGGCATTTGCAGGCCGTTGAAAAATCCCCGCTGGTCACGCGGGGCGCGTGATTGCTCCACCAGGGCCAAACCCTCACGTATGGGGAATACGCTTCGGCCTTGCCCCTGGTTCGCGCCTTGCCAGCGTGGTTTTTGAACGGCCTGCTGAAAAGGACTTTTTCAACAGACAATCAAAAACTAAAAATACGTCCTGCCCGGGGGGTTGTCAAACCAGTGGCCGGGGACACCGTCCCTCTGGCCCGTGGTGTGATCCTGGACTTGACCTGATGGCGAAAAGGTCCAACAAGGCACCTTTGGCCACGACACCACCTGCACCCCAAGGAGCGGCGCAATGCAAAATTTGGTTCCAGACTACCCGTCCCCCACTGACCTGATCCAGCTCAACCCTCGCGGGCAGCAGCCCCGACAGGTGCCCATATATCTCTGCTGCGACTGGGGAAGAGGCCAGGTCGTCCTCGAGGTGGCCAACACGTCGTTCGCCGACACCCCGGCCTATGAGTGGCAGGGCCACCGGACCTGCTGGAACCTCCCGGAAAATATCGATGCCACGGCCATCCGGCAGTGGGTGCAGGACTATGTGATGCCCCTGGCGGGCAAGGTCCAGGGCGGGTACCGGGTCAGGGAGCAGCAGGGGGAGAGTGTTGCCTTTCTGACCTCAAAAGCCAAGCGGCACCTGGAGATGCTGGATCAGCTTCTTGACTGGGACAGCTACAAAGTCTCCATCCCACTCCTGCAGCAGGGAGGGGTCGTCACCCCGGAGCTGCGCTTCTGGGACGAGGCAAAGGAGAGGGTCGGCCCCTCCATGACGGATGCCGAGCTCAAGACCCTGGCCCGGGACTGGACCAGTGAGCTCCTGGATGCGGGGTATGTCCTGGACGGGGAGGTGCTGGCCCTGCTTCGGGCCGTGCGCAAAGAGATGAAGGATCGTTGATCCGTGTGGGTTGTGTCTCTCATGGGAATTGGACCGGGATGGGCTCTTGAGCGCGGCATGCGCCGGGCGGACAGGGCTTGCCCTGCTGGAAAATTTTTGTACAACAGAATGAGGAGACACCTGAGGCCCCACCCGGAGGCAGAATCACGGTGACCATGCCATGCAGAAAGAGGGAAAAACAGCAACGCAGGAAGCCGGTCGGGGCCGGACGGCCCTTACCCCGGGGCAGATTTCACTGGCCGGGTGGAAAGACATCCTGCTGCGTACCAAAAAGGGCATAACCAACGACAACTTGTCCATTGTTTCGGCAGGGGTGGCTTTCTTTGCCCTGCTGGCCGTGTTCCCGGCCCTGGCCGCCCTGGTCTCGATCTACGGGCTGTTCCTCGATCCAGCCACGGTCCAGAACCAGATCACGGCCCTGTCGGGCATCCTTCCCGAGCAGGGCCTGGGGCTGATAGAAGGGCAGCTGGAGCAGCTGGTCGCAAGCAAGGGGGGGACTTTGAGCCTGGGGGCGGTCCTTGGTCTCCTCGTTGCCCTGTGGAGCGCCTCCAAGGGAATGAAGGCCCTGATAAAGGCCATGAACATCGCCTACCAGGAAAAGGAGAGGCGCAGCTTCCTGCGCTTCAATTTCGTGGCGGTGCTGTTCACCTTCGAGGCCATCCTGTTTGTCATTTTTTCATTGACCCTGGTGGTTGTCTTTCCGGTCGTGCTCAACTTCGTGGGCCTGTCCATCCTGGTCGAGAAGCTGACCAGCATCCTGCGCTGGCCGCTTCTGGCGGCATTTGTCGTGGTGGCGTTGGGGCTGCTCTATCGCTACGCCCCGAATCGGAAGACCGCTCGCATCCCCTGGTTGAGCTGGGGCGCGGTCGTAGCCACCCTGCTCTGGATCGCAATATCGGTGCTCTTCTCGCAGTACGTGGCCCACTTCGGTGATTTCAACACCACCTACGGCTCCATCGGGGCCGTGGTCGTGCTGCTCATGTGGCTCTATCTCTCGGCCTTCGTGGTGGTCCTGGGCGCCAAGCTCAACGCGGAGATGGAGTTGCAGACCAGGAAGGACACCACGACCAGTCCCGAACAGAGCTTTGGAGAGCGGGGGGCGTTCGTCGCCGACACCCTGGGGGAAATCCAGGGTTCGTCCGGCACGGACAGGGACGAAGATCCGGCGCAATGATCCTCTGGAAGGGGGTCTACTCGGAATCCTGCAACCTGCAGCGCAGCTTTTTGAGGCTTTCCCTGAACAGCACCTCGATCTTGTCGGGGCGGATGGTGCGCTGCACATACCCCAGCCCGAACAGAGGGTGGTCGATGACCTGGCCCGCGCCGTAGGTCCCGTCCATGGCATAGGGTTTGGCCGCTGCAGGGTCTGCGGAAGCTACCTTTTCCTCCCATTCCTGAGTGACCACCGAACTCTTTTTGGCAGGTTTTTTCCCGGGGGCTTTCCTGGTGACAGGCGGCTTCGCAGCCCCGGGGACGAAGGGTCGGAAGGCGTGACGGCCGCCGCACACCTTGCACTGCACCTTGGCCACGCTGCCTTTGACCATGACCACCACGGTGTGCCCTGTGGGGCCCTTGCACTTGAAGCACTCGGAAACAACGCTGCTTCCCGCTTCCAGTGGCTTTTTCGGCATTAAGACTCCTTGGTTTGCGGTTGTCTGGAAAACAAACGCCACGGGGGATCCCCCGTGGCGGTACGAAGAAGTGTACCTGCTTCAAGGTGATCAGGCAAACAACGAAAACGTGATGTGAGCGGATGCCCCATCCCCCCCATTCCTGGCTGGCAGGGGCACACGCATTCGGAAACGGCTCGGGGACCGGACCCAGCAGCACCACTGCTGCAAGGCAGCCCTGGTTCATGCAGCAAGAGTGCGGTCCGGCCAGGGCCCTTCAGAAACAGGAGGCACAGGCTTTTCGTTTTTTGTCAACGAAAACCCGGTTCGAAAGAGGTCTTGACCTCCGCAGCTTGGGAAGGGGGCGTCGGAGTGAACTGCGGGAGGAGCCTACTCGCCCAGCTCTCTGTTGCGCTGCCAGGCTGCCTTGACCCCTTCGATCAGGGCGCCCCTGACCGCACGGGAGTCAAAGGCATTGATCCCGGCGATTGTGGAGCCCCCGGGAGAGCAGACCATTTCGCGCAGCTGCGACACAGGGCGCTGGTCCTGCTCGACCAATGCGATGGAGCCGGCAAACAGCCCGAGGACCATGTCCGTGGCGGAGTCCCTTGGCAGCCCCAGGGTCACGGCGGCCTCGACCAGCGACTCCATGACGTAGTAGACGTAGGCGGGACCTGAGCCGACCACGGCCGTGAAGGCGTCAAAGAGGCGCTCCTCGAGCACGTGGACCTGACCCTGGGTGGCAAACAGCTCCGTGAGGAAGGTTCGCTGCTCATTGGTGAGGCCGGGGTCGCCGAGGCAGATGGCAAAGACTCCCTTGCCCACCATGGCCGGGGTATTGGGCATGACCCTGACCACGGGGCAGTGGCCGCCGGACCAATTTTTGAGCTTTTCCGTGGCCAGCCCGGCCGCAATGGACACCAGGCAGGTGGAATCCTTGAGATCCCCGGCCACCGTGGTCAGGACGTTCTCCACGTAGTTGGGCTTGACCGCCAGGATGAGATAGTCGGAGGCGCCGGCGACCTCGGCTGCGGAGGAGAGGGGGCGCAGCCCGGACAGCTCACGGAGGTTGTCCATCTTGGCCAGGTCGAGGTCGAAACCCACCAGGTTCACGTCATTGCGACCTGCCAGGCCGATGGCAATGGCGCCGCCCATGTTCCCGGTCCCGATGAAGCCGACGGTGACGGGCATCAGCCCACGATCTCCAGCTGGTTGAAGAAGTAGGTGATCTCCGCCAGGGCGGTTTCCGGGGCGTCCGAGCCGTGCACCGAGTTCTTCTCGATGTCCAGGGCAAAGGCCTTGCGCACCGTGCCCTCTTCGGCATTGGCCGGGTTGGTGGCGCCCATGACCGCGCGGTAGGTGGCGATGGCATCCCGGCCCTCGAGCACGGAGACCAGGACCGGGCCGGAGCACATGAAGTCGGTCAGGCTTTCGAAGAAGGGTTTGTCCTGGTGCACGGCGTAGAATCCCCGGGCCTGCTCCTTGGTCATGTGCAGCATTTTCATGGCCACCACTTTGAGGCCCGCATCCTGAATCATCTTCAGGATGGCCCCCTGGAGGTTGCGCTCCACTGCGTCCGGCTTGATGATGGAGAGGGTGCGTTCGATCATGGTCATTCCTCCGGTGCGAATATTTTCGGTCCCCGCAATTGGGCGGGTCCAGCTCGAGCTTTGCGGCCGTCCGTCTCGCAGCCGGCTGCAGCGGCCCGGACATTACAGAACTTGAAAATTTACGCAAGGTGGCGATGCAGCGGGCCACAACACGTCGTGTTTGGAACTACAGGCAGCGGTTTCGTCCGTCAACTCACAGCGGATCACTGCCGGCTGGCTGCCCGCAGTGTTGCGGGGGAGCGGACCAGCTCGCCCAAGCTGATCAACCTGACCCTGCGGTCCCGATCCGAGGCCCACAGCGACAGTGCCTCGAGGGTGGTCGGGTACGGGTGGCCGATGGCGATGGCCAGCCCTTGCCGCAGGGCCAGCCCTTCGGCCTTGCGCAGTTGGAACAAGGTGGCCAGGACGTCCTGCTCGTTGTCGAGAAAGATGTGGCGCTCAAGATACGGGACCCCCTGGGAAAGGGCCGTCTGCCGGGCCTTGCTTTTGGGTGTGGTCAGGCTGTCGACAAAGAAGAGACCCCGTTCGGCCAGCTCCTGCATGACCACCCGCATGCCCTGCAGGTCACTGGTGAACCTGGATCCCATGTGGTTGTTCACCCCCACGGCGCGGCCCACCTGCTCCAGGTCCGAGGAAAGGACCGAGCTGATCTCCTCGGGGGTCATGCCCACGTAGAGGGCCCCCGGGCCAGGGTCGATAAGGGGGTCCAGCGGCTGCATGGGCAGGTGGAGCAGCAGTTCCAGGCCCAGGTTCTCGGCCAGGGTCGCGATTTCCGAGGTTCGTGTGCTTCCCGGAAGCACGGAAAAGGTCAGGGGAATGTCCAACCCGGCCAGGTGTTGCGCGCTGGCCAGGTTTTCCCCCAGGTCGTCGATGATCACGACCAGCCGTGCATCGGGGGCTGTTGCAGGGGGCAGCTGCCCTCTGCCGGCGGAGCCGTTCAGGATCAGCCGGTGGGTGGGGACCCCGTGGGCGGAAACAGTCCATTCGCGGTCCGAGGAGGGTGATGGGCTGAGAGCTGACGACTCGACCCAGGAGGAGAGCTCGTTCCGTAACCTGTCAAGGAACGCGTCCCGGTCAACAGCCAGATCCAGGTGGAGCTCCTGGAAGGGATACTCCCGACGGTCGCGACTGCGGAGCTCCACGCTCTGGTGGCTGACGGCCTCGGCCCCCATGCCCGAGGCGACAAGGGCCTGGAGAAGAGCCAGGTCGATCTCCCGGATCTTCTGCTCGAGCCTCCCGGAGCGTTGCTCCTCGTAAACACGGTCGGACGAAGGCGGGGGAGGGGCCACAGCCTTGGATGGACCCCTGGTGACCCGGCCGGAGGTGGGGGGAATCGGTGCGCTCACCTCCGGGGAGCTCCGGGGTGCCGGACCCGAAGGCAGCTTGAGCACCAGAAAGAGGGACAGGCCGGTGAGCACCACCCCGGCAGTCACAAGAAAAACCAGGGGCCGAACCAGGCCGGGGGGGCGTTTGCGCGGCTGCCGGCTCTTCTTAGCTTTTGGCCTGCTGGTGCGTTGAGCCATGTCGGCGGCTGCCTGGAGTAGCCCCCCGTCCCAGGGACAGGGGTCGGTTACTGAATGGCCTTCAGCCGCGGCAGGGACTTGACCAGCTGCAGGGCCATACGGAGCTGGTTGTCCTTTTCCAGCAGGCCTGAGGCGCCCGCAGCACCATCTTGCCCGGACTCATCCTCCTGATCGGTGCCGCCGTTGTCCAGGTGGCCGCTGAGGTCCCGTTCCCGCAGGACCCGTGCGCGCTCCTTGGCCAAGGCGCTCATGTCGGATGTCGACAAGGGCAGCACGATGTCTGGGACGATGCCTTCGGCCTGGATGGAGCGGCCAGAGGGGGTGTAGTAGAGGGCGGTGGTCAGCTTGATGCCCGAGCCGTCGGCCAGGGGGATCACGGTCTGGACCGAACCCTTGCCAAAGGTGCTTTCGCCGAGCAGCAGGGCGCGGTCGTTGTCCTGCAGCGCGCCGGCCACGATCTCGGAGGCCGAGGCCGAGCCCACGTTGATGAGCACCACCATGGGCAGGTCCACGTCGCTGTCCTGCGGTTTGGCGGAAAAGTCCATTTCGGACTGGGCGATCTTGCCCTCGGTGTAGACGATCTTGCCCGAGGGGAGGAAGACGTCGCTGACCGAAACGGCCTGGGTGAGCAAGCCTCCGGGGTTGTTGCGCAGGTCGAGCACGATGCCCTGGAGACCGGGCCCGTTTTCACGGATGGAGTCGATCAGCTCGGAGGTGGTATTGTCCCTGAATCTGGTCAGGCGCAGGTAGAGGATGGTGTCG
>CAZUBS010000004.1:9340-19296 GCA_964618595.1 uncultured Desulfohalobiaceae bacterium | reverse complement strand
GGTAGCGAGGGAGGGACTTGAACCCCCGACACTGCGGATATGAGCCGCATGCTCTAACCACCTGAGCTACCTCGCCACGGGTGTGGAACGGGGTTTCCTACACAGGCTCGGTGAAAAATGCAAGCCCAGGCCACCCCCGCGTCCGATACACTAAACAGTGTTCGTTCCTTGTCCAGAGAGCGGGTGCCGTGGGGTAGCTTGCTACCGCGGACTGCCCAGCTTTGAGCTACCTACTTGCTCACCCACAAAGCGGCCCCGCGCATGGAGCTGACCAGCTTGCCGCACACCGAGCCGGAGCGGAGGCGGTTCAGGAAGCCCTGGGCCTGGCCTGCGGTGCCCACGGCCACCACGGCGTACTGCCCCCGGTGGGCCTCGTCCAGGATGGCCTGGGCCACGTCGTTCGACTCAATGGTCTTCAGGGTGATCCTGCCCTTTTGGATGTTGTTTTCCAGCAGGGCCTGCTCGGCCTGCTGCAGGACCTTCATGGCCTCCTCCCGGCCTTCGTTGCCCACGTTGAAGACGGTGACCTCGTGCATCTGGTCCTCGAGCACGAACCCGACGTGGTCGGCAATGCGCAGGGCGGGATCCGAGCCTTCCACGCACAGCAGCACGTTCTTGCGGTCCATCTCGGGCTCGCGGCAGATCCAGAACGGGGTGGCCACGTCCTCCTCGAGCATCTGCTTGCTCACGCTCATCTGGATGAGCTCCTCGATGCGCGAGACGCCGCGCCGGCCGAGGACGATGGCGTCGTACATCCCGATCTCGGCTTCCTGGATGATGTCCTTGACCGTGCCGAAGTGGCGGAACTTGAGCACGGTGGAGATGTTCTCGGGAGGGTGGCCCGCCTGGATGAGCATCTCGCCGGCCCGGGCCAGGGCTTCCTTGCCCCTTTGCCGGTAGATGGTGCTCAGGGTGTTGCTCTCCCGGGCCTCCTGGGAGGAGGAGGGTGAAGAGTACTGCCCGGTGTTTGGGTTGGGGGCGATGTACAGCAGCGTCACCTTGACCGTGGTCTTGTTGGCGAAGAAGTGCCCGGTGAACCGGACGGCGTGCAGGCTGCTGGTGTCGTCGCCGATGGTGAGCAGAACGTGTTTTTCCATGGAGACCCTCCGGGTCAGAGGTCAGTAGTCAGTAGTCAGTAGTCAGAAGTCAGAAGTCAGAGGATAGAGGAGAGAGGGGGGAAAGACAAATAGGAAGGGAAGCTCGAAGCTGAAAGCTCGAAGCTCGAAGCAAGAGCAAAAGGGATCAACTGCACAATGGTTTTATGGATGTCCGGATTACATTCTTGATGTTGAATGCAGCGGGGCCCCCGTCACAGAGAGCTCCTTGTGAGGAGCTCATTCGGCTCGGTTTTTGACTGGCTCATCAATGAATCGCTCAGGTCGACTGTTATTGCCCTCATGATTCTTGCTTCGAGCTTCCAGCTTCGAGCTTCGAGCAAGGAATCTTGTGTACTACAGCCATACCCACAGCACCACCGGGGCGAGCAGGAGGCGGTAGTAGGCAAAGGGGCGCAAGGTGACCCGCCCCAGGACCGCGATGAAGGTCTTGACCGCCAGGCCGGCCATGACAAAGGAGATCATAAACCCCACAAAGAGCAGGGTGAAGTCCTGAATCTGGAACAGGGACCAGGTTTTGAGGAGGTCATACCCGGTGGCCGCGAACATGAGCGGGACCGCGGCGATGAAGGAGTACTCCGCGGCCAGCCTGCGGGGCAGGCCCAATACCATGCCGCCCATGATGGTGGCTGCGGCACGGGAGAACCCGGGCCACAGGGCCAGGCACTGGAAGCAGCCCACGCCCAGGGCGGTCAGGGGGGTGAGCTGGTCCAGAGTGCTGCAGCGCCTGGTTCGCGGCAGGGACTCCACGAGCAGGATGGCCAGGGCCCCCACCCCCAGGGCCACGGCCACCGGCCTGGGGTGGAAGAGCTGGCTCTTGATGAAGCCGTGCAGCAGAAGCCCTGCAATCGCGGCGGGCAGGGTGGTCAGGAAGAGCAGGAAAAGACCACGACTTCCGGAAAAGCCGGAGCTCTTTCGAAGCGTTGCAAGACCGGTGAAGCGGCTTCGATAGAGTACCACGACCGCAAGGATGGCCCCGAGCTGGATGATGACCTCGAAGGCGTCGGCCTTGGGGCCGGTGAATCCCGCCAGGTGCCCGGTGATGATCAGGTGGCCGGTGGAGGAAACGGGCAAAAACTCGGTGATACCCTCCACGATTCCAAGCAGGATGACGATCAGTAGCGAGGTCATGGTCTCCACCACGTGCGGACGGGGTTGTCAGGACGGATAAGGAAGTTCAGCACTAGGAAGGTGCCTAGACCAAGGCCTTGCGAGTTGCAAGCCCTGGAACGATGGTGTAGCTCATGAAGCCGGGAAAGCTCGGGGCTAGACGGCAGGATGATGCTCGAATTCCACACCTTCGCGTGACATTCTGTCCGGGAAGTCTGTCCGGCGGGCGCCGCTTCCCGGCTTTAAACTTTACTGTTTGCAACAACCGGGGGATGAAATGTCGACGATCATGCCGGAAGGCAAGCGTGTTCGGGATGCCGTGGCCTGGATCGAGGAGGAGCGCCGCAGCAATCCGAACCTGAGGGAGCTGGTGGACCAGGCGGGGCTGCGCTTCGACCTCAACCCCAAGGAGTTCGAGTTCCTGAAGAAGTTCTTCCTCGAGCAGGAACAGGCAGGCTGAGGGTTCTCAACTGCGTTTCCCCCGCCTGAGCCGCCTGGTCACCAGGGAGATCTTCCGGGAGCTCTTTTTCCTTTTTTTCCTCTGCCTGGGCGGTTTTCTTTCCCTGCTCATCGTGGGCAAGCTGCTGCGCATGCGGGACCTGTTCGTGGTCCAGGGCCTTTCCAGCCTGGACCTGCTGCAGCTCTTCGTCTACCTGAGCCCCTTTTTCCTGCTGCTGCTGCTGCCGGTGGCCTGCATGCTCTGTGTTTTCCTGACCTTTCTGCGCATGAGCACCGACCGGGAGATCATCGCGCTCAGGGCCAGCGGCATCAGCCTGTACAGGTTGCTGCCGGGACCGGTGCTGTTCCTGCTGGTCTGCACCGCCGCCAACCTGGTGATCGCCTTTCACGGCCTCTCCTGGGGCATGGACAACTTCCGCAGCACGGTGCTGGAGATGGCCAGGACAAAATCGGAGCTGGTCCTGCAGCCCGGGGTCTTCAACCAGGATTTTCCCGGGCTGACCATTTACGCCCGGAATGTGGACAGGTCCACGGGCACGATCGAGGCGGTCATGGTCCAGGACGCCACCACCCCCGAGGTCACGGCCACCATTGTCTCTCCCGAAGGCAGGCTGGTCACGGACCAGGAAACAGGGAGCATCGTCTTTTCCCTGCGTGACGGGCGCATCTACCGTCAGGCAGGCGAGGAAGCCGAGATCCTCAGCTTTTCCAGATACCGGCTGACCCTGGACCTGAGCCGTCTGGTGGAGGGGTTCGATCTCGGAGAGAAACGGCCCCGGGAGATGTCCTGGGACGAGCTCGGCCGCCTGCAACGCGATCCCGATCTTGCGCAGGAACGGGGGGCGGATTTTGCCCGCACGGTTCAGATGGAACGGGTCAAGCGAGTGGTACTGTCCGTGGCCTGCCTGGTTCTCGGACTGTTCGCCATTCCCCTGGCCAGCATCTTTCAGGGCCTCAGGCAGCACTACGGGCTGATCCTGGCCATGGGCTGCTTCATGCTCTACTACTCGCTGCTCTCCGTTGGGTTGAACCTGGGCGAGGTGGGCACAGTGCCGCCGATCATCGGACTGTGGACCCCAAACCTGGTCTTTCTGCTCCTGACCGCCCTGCTGATGCCCTATGCCGTGCGTCAGAAGAGCTTCAGCTTCATCGACAGGATCCGGCATGCCGCGGGCAGGTCCGGGACGCCCCGCGGGCAGGGGCAGGCATGAATACCCTGCACCGCTACCTGCTCCGCAACCACCTGCTCTATGTGCTGTTGTGCCTGGGTGCCGCCCTGGGCATCTATCTGATGATCGACGTCTTCGACCGCATGGACGATTTCATCGCCTCCGGCCAGGGGCTGGGGACCATGGGCGAGTACTTTTTGACCAAGCTTCCTTCCATCGTGGCCCAGATACTGCCGGCGGTCTTTTTGCTCAGCCTGCTGATCCAGCTCGGGCTCATGCGCCGCTCACGCGAGCTCACGGCGCTTGAGACCAGCGGGATCGCCTTTTACAGGCTCGGGGTTTTCTTCCTGGTCTGCGGGCTGGCCTGGTGCGTGCTGCAGCTGGTTTTTTCCCAGGTCCTGGGGGTGGCTGGTGAGGCGCGCAGCGAGGAGATCTGGGACTACCAGGTCCGCCAGCGGCAGGAGCACAGCGGCGTGATCAAAAACGTGTGGTTCAAGGAGGGGCGGCACATCCTGCACCTGGATCTCGTCCTGCCCGGACGCGGCGAAGGCGGAGGCATCACGGTCTACGTCATGGCGTCGTCGTTCGAGGGGATCGAGAGGGTGATCACGGCGGAGGCGTTCAGCACCGGGGAGCAGGGCTGGGTGCTCAAGCAGGCGCGGGAGTTCGAGCCACAGCGGTTCGCCACCAGGGAGCTCGACCAGCTTGTTTTGCCCCTTGAGCTCGATCCCGGCTCCTTTCTGGCCGTTGACCCCAGGTCCAAACCGGAAAGCCTGCCGTTGTGGAAGCTGCGCTCCTTCATCGATCAGCTGGAAAGCGCGGGATCCAATGTCGAGCGGCTGCTCACCGCCTACCACATGCGCTGGGCCTATGCCTTCTCCATCCCGGTCATGGTCCTCGTGGCCCTGGCCCTGACCAGCCTGATCGGCGGCATCTATCTCAAGGTCACGGCGGGTCTGGCCGTGACCTTTGCCTACTACGGGGTGTTCGTCATGGGCGGGACCCTGGGGGAAAACAACGTTCTTTCACCCTGGTTGGGCGCCTGGCTTGGAAATCTCGTGTTCTGCGCCGCCGCGCTTATCCGTCTGGCCTGGATCTTCAGGCCCCGCGGTGCACGAACCAATGTGGCCGTGGTCACCTGAAGCACGCTTCAGGCAATGAAGGCCTTTTTTCAACTGGCTGCTAAGGGACAAAAATTATTGATAATTTGCCAATTTCTGGCAAATTGGCACAGGGTCAGGGGGGGGGAGTCGGCTTCTCGAGTGCGGTGGCGGCGATGAGCTCCCAGAGGCGTTCCCGGTTCTGACCGGTCCTGGCCGAGACAGTGAGCGGGGCATGGTCGCGCCCCAGGATGTCCTGCCAGATGCGCGTTGCCCTGGCGCGTTGCTTCTGGTTGCATTTGTCGACCTTGGTCAGGACGGGCGTGATGGGCAGGCCCAGATTCTGCAGGTAGGCGAGCAGCTCGAGATCCAGGGCCTGCGGGGGCAGGCGGCAGTCCAGCAGCACGACCACTCCCTTGATCCATGGGTTGCTGGTGAAGTAGTCATGGACCAGCTTGCCCCATTTTTCCCGCTCGGCCTTGGAGCATCGGGCATAGCCGTACCCGGGCAGATCCACGAGGTAGAAGTCCCCGGGCTGGGCACGGTAGAAGTTGAGGCTGCGCGTCTTTCCGGGCGAAGCGCTGGTCTTGGCCAGCTTGCGTTGTCCGGCCAGGCAGTTGATGAGCGAGGACTTGCCCACGTTGGAACGGCCGGCCATGGCGACCTGCGGGTGGTCGACCCTGGGGATCTGGTTCCTGGTGAAGGCTGTGGTCTCGAGTGTGAGTTGTATGTTCATGCTGGTGGAGCTTGACGTCTCTGCGACGGCTTGGGCAGAAGGTAAAAGGTATCGGTTGGAGAATCAACCTCAAACGAGGGAGTGAAGCCGTGAAAACCAGTTTCGTCCTTACTGCCATGGTACTGGTGCTGTGTGCCTGTCAATCCATGCGCCCCCAGGAGGTCGTTCCCGTCATAGAGCAGGTGAGCGCACCTCCGGTGGTGATCGAGAAGTCCGCCACGGTTTCCGTGGTGGTCAGCCCGGACCGGGTCGAGCAGTCCCAGACCCCTCAGAAGGCACTGCTGGACAAGGGACTCAACCAGGGAATGACCAGGATCATCAACGACATCCTGAACGACAAACCCCCGGTGCATGTCTCCGACCACCCGCTGCAGGCCAAGCCGCCCTCCCTGCTGGACAAAGGTCAGCCCCTCGCGGCCCGGGAAGACCCGGTCACCTCTGATTTTGGAGCCAGCTTCGAGCTCACGGCCACACTCACACCGGTTATCGGGCTGACGGGCATGGTGGTCGATCTGGACGACACCCGGGCCATTGCCGCCCAGAACGAGTACGTGACCATCCGGGTCGCCGAGCCCTCGTTTGCAGCACAAGACGTCTTTTTCATGGTCGGCAAGGCCAAGATGCTCAACTCGGGCTCCTACTATGAGATCATCGGTTCCGGGAAGATCATCTCCACCAGCGGTGATCTGGCCCAGAGCATCCTCATGGAAACGGTCCGGGAGATCGAAATCGGGGATCCTGTCTTTTTGCTCGATGTGGAGATGGGCCCCGTGATGGTCGAGGAAGAGGTCGTGCCCTTGCAGATCGAGGAGGCAGAGGAAGAGGAGTTCGTGGTGCAGCCCATGACCGAGCCCGGGGCTCCGGAAGAGCCGGCCGAGACCAAGTAGATGAGCGCCTACAACATCCTGATCGTGAACGGCCCCAACCTCGGGGCCCTTGGGGAGCGGCAGCCGGACATCTACGGCTACCGCGGCATGGGTGAGCTGCAGGGCATGCTGCGGGGGGTCATGGGGGAAGAGGCGGACAGGGTGCGGCTCGGTTACTTCCAGTCCAACTCAGAGGGGGCCCTCATCGACCGTTTGACCAGGGCCCGGGACGAGGAGGTCCACGGCATCGTCTTCAACGCCGGGGCCTACACCCACACCAGCCTGGCCCTGGCCGACTGCCTGGCCTGGATCGGCATCCCCTGCGTTGAGGTCCACCTCAGCAATGTCTGGGCCCGGCAGGAAAAGCTGCGGCACACGAGCACCATAGCCAGGCACTGTGTGGGGATTGTTGCCGGATTCGGGCTTATGAGCTATGCACTGGGCGTTCTGGGCCTTGTTGAGCGTTTGAATCAGATCGGCGAACTGGAGGAGTGATGCTTTCCACCAAGGACATCCGCACGGGCTTGAAGATCGAGCTGGACGGGGTGCCGTACGAGGTGCTCGAGTTCCTGCACGTCAAGCCCGGCAAGGGTGGCGCCTTCGTGCGCACCAAGCTGCGCAACATCCTGTCCGGCTCGGTGGTGGACCACACCTTCCGTTCCGGGGAGAAGTTCAAGAAGCCCGACCTGGAAACCAGGACCATGCAGTATCTCTACCGGGATGCTGATTTCTACGTGTTCATGGACATGACCACCTATGAGCAGCTGCAGCTGACAAAGGGGCAGGTCGGCAGCAAGGGCGACTACATCGTGGAAGGCCAGGAGGTGGATGCGCTCACCTACCAGGGCCAGGTCATCGACATCAATCTTCCGAGCTCGGTGGTCATGGAGGTCACCGAGACCGAGCCGGGCATCAAAGGGGACACCGTCAGCGGTGCCACCAAGCCCGCCACGCTGGAGAGCGGGGTGGTGGTCAACGTGCCGCTGTTCGTCAACCAGGGGGAGCGCATCAAGGTCGACACCCGAACCGGCGAGTACCAGGGCAGGGTATAGGATGAAGATATGGCGCCTCACCTCTCGCACCAGGGTGTTTTCAAACCAACTTCAAGATCTCTCGAGGTGAGTATCACGGACGGCAACAAGCTGCTGCGCGAGTTCTGGGCCCTGGCCCTGTGCTTTCTTTCCGTCTTCTGCCTGCTCAGCCTGGCGACCTACTCACCCCTGGACCCCGGCTTCAATCAGCACGTCAGCCAGGGATACGCCGTCAAGAATCAGGCCGGGATCATCGGCGCCTACCTGGCCGGGTTGCTGGTGGATCTCTTCGGGGTGGGGTCGTATGCCTTTGCCGCTGCAGGGCTGTGGGGCGGTCTGAGCTGCTTTTTTCAGCGGCTGCGGCCGCGGTGGTGGCGCTGGGCCGGCTTTGGCCTGGGGCTTCTCTGCCTGATCTCCTTTGCAAGTCATCCCTGGTCCAGGGAGCACCTTGCGTTGGGGGAAATCTCCGGCGGCGGTTTTTTCGGGACACTCCTGTTCACCACGGCCAACCGGTTCCTGCGCTTCAAGGGCGCCCTGCTGGTGTGGTCCTTCCTGGTCCTGCTCGCACTGCAGCTCAGCCTCGGCCTGTCATGGACCTCTCTTGGGAAGCGCTTCAAGAGCCGCTTGCGGGATGGGTGGTACAAGCACAAGGAGCGGGCTGACCGCAAGCGCCGGACCCGCAGGAAAAAGACGAGCCAGAAGCAGCCCGCTGTCAAGCCGGCTCCGTCACCAAACAAAAAGGCCGCACCCCCCCCGCCTTCCAAGAGCCGTCCTTCCGAGTCGCGGTCCACTGCCGCGGAGCAGGCCAGAACCAGGGACTACCCCGGTGTGGACCTGCTCACCCCTGTGGCCGAGGACCGGGCCAAGGCCTCTCCTTCACTGCTGGAGGAGCAATCCAAAAGACTTCGGTCCTGCCTGGGCGACTTCGGCGTCCAGGGCGAGGTGGAGCGTGTCCAGCCCGGTCCGGTGGTGACCATGTTCGAGGTCAAGCCCGCCCCTGGGGTCAAGATCAGCCGCATCGCGGGGTTGAGCGACGACCTGGCCCTGGCCCTCAAGGCCCTGGCCGTGCGCATCGAGGCCCCCATACCCGGCAAGGACACCGTGGGCATCGAGATCCCCAACGAGCAGCGCCAGACCGTGTACCTGCGCGAGATCATCGCCTCGGACAACTTCAGCGCGGTCAAGGCCAGGCTGCCCCTGGCCCTGGGCAAGGACATCCAGGGCCAGCCCAGGGTGGAAGACCTGGCCCGCATGCCGCACCTGCTCGTGGCAGGCGCCACCGGGGCGGGCAAGAGCGTCTGCCTGAACGCGATCATCCTCAGCCTTTTGTTCAAGGCGGGGCCGGAGGAGCTCAAGCTGCTCGTCATCGACCCCAAGCGCATCGAGATGGCCGCTTACGCCGAGCTGCCGCACCTGGTGCATCCCGTGGTCACCGAGGTGGGCGTGGCCAAGGCGGCCCTGGACTGGGCCGTGCACGAGATGGAGCAGCGCTACCAGGCCCTGGCCCAGCTGGGCGTCCGCCACATCGACGCCTACAACAAGAAGCTTTCGGGCTTCGGGGACAAGCGTCCGGAGGGTCTGGAGGAGCTGGCCCCGCTGCCCTACCTTGTACTGATCATCGACGAGCTGGCCGACCTGATGCTCACCGCAGCCAAGGAGGTGGAGGTCAACATTGTCCGCCTGGCCCAGCTCTCCAGGGCGGCGGGAATCCATCTCATCCTGGCCACCCAGCGCCCATCCGTGGACGTGGTCACCGGCCTGATCAAGGCCAACTTTCCCTCGCGCATTGCCTTCCAGGTCTCCTCCAGGCACGACTCCCGGACCATCCTGGACACGGTGGGCGCAGAGCACCTCCTGGGCCAGGGCGACATGCTCTACAAGCCCAGCGCCGGGAAGATTACCCGGATCCACGGTGCCCTGGCCACGGACGAGGACATCAACGGGGTCATAGCGTTCTGGAAGGCCAAGCAGCAGGCACCCTCCTTCGAGATGGACTTTTTGCAGTGGAAGCAGGACAGCGAGCGCAGCGCCGCGGCCGAGACCAACGGGAACGACGTGCTCGACGACCCCAAGTACGCTGAAGCCGTGGAGTTCGTTCAGGACCAGGGCCGGGCCTCCATTTCCATGATCCAGCGCCGCCTGCGCATCGGCTTCAACCGCGCGGCCAGGTTCATCGAGCAGATGGAGCGCGACGGCGTCATCGGCCCGCAGGAGGGCAGCAAGCCGAGGACGGTGTTGAAGTGAAATGAGCTGAAAGCTGAAAGCTCAAAGCTGAAAGCTGAAAGCAAGAGAAGAAGTTGAAAAGGAAAGGCAGAAAAGGCAAGGCAGAATGCAGGTTGTTGGTTGAAAGCAATCCAAAGCGCCTGCACA
>CAZUBS010000004.1:4733-9240 GCA_964618595.1 uncultured Desulfohalobiaceae bacterium | reverse complement strand
AAAGGCAAGGCAGAATGCAGGTTGTTGGTTGAAAGCAATCCAAAGCGCCTGCACAGCGCTATTCGCAAAAAAGGCATGAGGACCATATCCTCATGCCTTTTTCTTTCTCTTGCTTTGAGCTTTCAGCTTTGAGCTTTGAGCTCATTAAAGCTTATACAGATCCTCCCCGGGGATGATCTTGAGCTTGTTCTTCTGCAGCACCTCGATGGCCTGGTCGGTGCGGTCGAAGCGGAAGATGAGCACGGCGTTCTTGCCGCTTTGCTGCACAAAGGCGTACATGTACTCCACGTTGATCTGGTTGCTGCTCAGGATGTGAAGGATGTTGTGCAGCCCTCCGGGCTCGTCCGTGACCTCCACCGCCACCACGTTGGTCCGCCCCACGGTGAAGCCGTTTTCCTTGAGCACCTTCTTGGCCTTCTCGTGATCGGTCAGGATGAGGCGCAGGATGCCGAAGTCGGAGGTGTCGGCCAGGGACAGCGCCCTGATGTTGATCCCGGCCTCGGCCAGGGTGCGGGTCACGTCGGCCAGCCGGCCGGCCCTGTTCTCCAAGAAGACGGATATCTGTTCGACTTTCATGGTTTGCTCCCTGTTGGTTGTGAAGGGTCTTCATTCCTGAGGTCGAGAATACGCTTGGCCTTGCCTTCGGAACGGGCGATGGAGCGCGGCTCGACCAGCTTGACCCCGGCCGTGACGCCGAGAAACTCCTTGATGGTCTTCTGAATGCCCCGCTCCACCTTTTGCAGGTGCTTGACCTCGTCGGAGAAGAGCTTCTCGTCCACCTCGACCTGGACCTCGAGGGTGTCCATGACCCCATGCCGCCTGACAATGAGCTGGTAGTGGGGTGTCAGCCCTTCCGTCTCGATGAGGATGGCCTCGATCTGGGAGGGGAAGACGTTCACCCCGCGAATGATCAGCATGTCGTCGCTGCGGCCCATGATGCGGTGCATGCGCAGGTGGGTGCGGCCGCAGCTGCAGGGAACAGGGTCCAGGCGGGTGATGTCCCGCGTGCGGTAGCGCACCAAAGGTTGGGCCTCCTTGGTCAGGGTGGTGATGACCAGCTCACCGACCTCGCCCAGGGGAAGCTGCTCCAGTGTCTCGGGGTCGATGACCTCGGCCAGGAAGTGGTCCTCCCACAGGTGCAGCCCCTGCTGGGCCACGTCGCACTCCATGGCCACCCCCGGCCCCATGATTTCGGAGAGCCCGTAGATGTCCAGGGCCTTGAGGTCAAGGCGGGACTCGATGTCGTGGCGCATCTCCTCGGTCCAGGGCTCGGCCCCGAAGATCCCGATCCTGAGACTCAGCTCCTTGAAGCTGATGCCGGCGGCCTCTGCGGTATCGTAGAGGTGCAGGGCGTAGGAAGGGGTGCAGCAGATGACCGTGGCCCCGAAGTCCTTGAGCAGCATGACCTGGCGCTTGGTCCCCCCTCCGGAGATGGGCACGATGGTGGCCCCGAGCTGCTCGGCCCCGTAATGGGCCCCCAGCCCGCCGGTGAACAGGCCGTAGCCGTAGGCATTGTGCACGATGTCTTCCCGGGTGGCCCCGGCGGCCATGAAGGAGCGGGCCATGAGCCTGGCCCAGTTGGAGACGTCACGCTTGGTGTAGCCGACCACCGTGGCCTTGCCCGTTGTGCCGGAGGAGGCATGGATGCGCACCACGTGCTCCTTGGGGACGGCGAAGAGCCCGAAAGGGTAGTTGTTGCGCAGGTCCTGCTTTTCGGTGAAAGGGAGGTGCTTGAGGTCGGCCAGGCTGGTGATGCCCTCGGGTTTGACACCGGCTTCCCGAAAGCTGTTCCTGTAAAAGGGAACATTGTGGTAGACCCGCTCTGCCAGGGACTTGAGCCGTTTGAGCTGCAAGAGCTCCAGCTCTTCCCTGGGCAAGGTCTCCAGGTCCACATCAAAGATCATGGAGTCTCTCCTTGGGGTTCTGGGTGCGTGAAGTCCGTTTGTTCCGGATGGTCTGGACGCACACGGGCTTTGATCCGGAGGGTCATTGACCATGCTTCACTGGAGTAGTGCCGAAAAAACAGGACCGCGGTCAAGTCCCCCCGTCTTCGCCTTTGGCTACGCCGTGGCTGAGCCGGCTTCGCCTGAGGCTACGCCGTGGCATGGCCGGCTTCGCCTTTGGCTACGCCGTGGCAGGCCCCGGCTTTGGGTTTGGTGCATGGGTGAGTGTTACAATTTGGTTTGAACCGGATGCGGCAAAAGGTTTTGATGGGACCTGGGTGGTCTTTACGGTGGACGTGGTTTGCCAGGGCTGGGAGAATGATTTACAGCTTCGGCGCCTGCTTGCGGGTCTAAATCGTGTGGGAATACAGGGGAGGGATGGAAACAGAGCATGACAGATTCAGAACGACAGAACCTTCAAAGTGATACTCTGGACAAGGCCGCGGCCGTCCTCGAGTGGCTTGCGGAGAAGAAGGCCCGGGACATCGTGGCCCTGGACGTGAGCCGCATCTGTTCCGTGACCGAGGTCATCGTGGTGGCCACCGCGGGCAACCCGCGCCACGCCAAGGCGCTTGCCGACACGCTTCGGGAGCGCTGCAAGGAGCGTGGGTTCAACCACCTGGGCATGGAAGGGTACGGCTCGGGGCAGTGGATCCTGGTGGACATCAACGACGTGGTGGTTCACATCTTTCAGGAAGAGTTGCGCTCCCTCTACGACATCGAAGGCCTGTGGTCCGAGGGCCGGCCCCTTGATGTACTTTCGGAGACCAAGGCGTGAGCAGGCTGACCCCGACCCTGCTCCTGCTGCTCGACGGGTGGGGCGCTGGTGAACCGGGCCCCGGGAATGCCCTCAGCCTGGCCGGAACGCCGCACCTGGACACCCTGCTCGAGGCCTGGCCCCACTGCACCCTTTCCTGCACCGGTGAAGCCGTTGGCCTGCCCGCGGGACAGATGGGCAACTCAGAGGTCGGCCACCTGAACATCGGTGCCGGCAGGGTGGTCTATCAGGACATCGTGCGCATCGACAAAGCCATCCAGGACAGGAGCTTCTTCACCACGGACGTCCTGACCGGCCTCCTGTCCGCTGTAAACGCGGCAGGGGGGCGCCTGCACCTCATGGGGCTGGTCTCGGACGGCGGCGTGCACAGCCACCAGCGCCATTTGCACGCGTTGCTGGAGCTGGCCGCGGCAGCAGGTGTCGATCCTTTTGTCCACTGCTTTCTCGACGGACGGGACACCCCGCCGCGAAGCGGGCAGGAGTATGTCCGGGAGCTGCTTGAGACCATGGAGCGGCTTGGCGCCGGCAGGGTGGCATCGGTCACCGGACGGTACTGGGCCATGGACCGGGACAGGCGTTGGGACCGGGTGGCCAGGGCCTACCGGGCGCTCGTTCAGGGCAGGGGGGCAGCGGCTGCAGACCCGCTGGAGGCGATCGCCGGCTGCTACGAGCGCGGGGAAACGGACGAGTTCGTCCCCCCCCAGGTGATGGTGGACCAGGACGGTCGTCCCCTGGGCAGGATACAGGACGGAGACGGCATCTTTTTTTTCAACTTCAGGGCCGACCGGGCCAGGGAGCTGGTGTACAGCCTGTGGCGCGAAGATTTCGACGCGTTTGAGCGGGCAGAGGTGCCGGACCTGTCGGGCATGGCCACCATGACCGTCTATGATGCGGATCTCGACCTGCCGGCGGTCTTCCCGCCCCAGCGCATGGACGACATCCTGTCCCAGGTCGTGTCCGGTCGGGGTCTCAGGCAGCTGCGCATCGCCGAGACCGAGAAGTACGCCCACGTGACCTACTTTTTCAATGGGGGCGCGGAGCAGCCATATCCCGGGGAGGACAGGGTGCTGATCCCTTCACCGCAGGTGGCCACCTATGACCTCAAGCCGGAGATGAGCGTCCTCGAGGTCACCGACCGCCTGTGCAGCGAGCTTGCAGGGGGTGTGTACGACCTGGTGGTCTGCAACTTCGCCAACCTGGACATGGTGGGGCACACCGGGGTCATGGAGGCGGCTGTCCGGGCCTGCGAGGTCGTGGACGAATGCGTGGGACGGGTGGTCACAACAGTGCTGGACACCAATGGGCGCCTGCTGTTGAGCGCCGACCACGGCAATGCCGACACCATGCTTGACGCAGGGGGGGGCGTGCACACCGCTCAC
Organism: uncultured Desulfohalobiaceae bacterium; assembly: GCA_964618595.1. Classification (GTDB taxonomy): domain Bacteria; phylum Desulfobacterota; class Desulfovibrionia; order Desulfovibrionales; family CAZUBS01; genus CAZUBS01. Next base: position 5,140 of record CAZUBS010000004.1, on the reverse strand, counting down.
AGCATGAACCCGGTCCCCTTTGTCTGGGTTGAGAGGGGCAATGAAAAGAAAAAGCTCAGGCCCGGGGGCATACTGGGAGACGTGGCCCCGACCATCCTGGACCTCTGGGGGCTGCCCCAGCCGGAGGCCATGACCGGGAAAAGCCTGCTGCACAGAAGGAGCAGAGAGTGAGCAAAAGGCGTCCTGACAGCCCGGTCAAGCCGGTGGGCATGGAGCTGATCCTCTACTACCCCTGCCCTTCGTGCGAGCGGAACATTCCGCTTCTGGCCCCGTCGCGTCCGGCCGTGGCCAAGTGCGACGGATGCGGCAGGGAGTTCCCAGTGGTGCCTGCGGACGACAAGCTCCTGTCCTTCCTGCGCACCATGCTCAGAAGCGGCACAGCCAGCATTGATCCGGATTACCTGTAG
>CAZUBS010000004.1:0-4633 GCA_964618595.1 uncultured Desulfohalobiaceae bacterium | reverse complement strand
TTTGAGCTCGCCTTCGGCCTTTTTCTCACCTGCTGCAACCCAATCCCGGCCATGATGCAGACCAGCCCCACCAGGGTTGAGGGATAGATTTCCTCGCCCACCAGGAAGTGGATGAGCACCAGGGAGAGGAAGGGGGACAGGTAGATGAAGATGGAGACGCGGGCCGCGCTGGAGGAGAGGCGCAAGGCTGTCAGCCAGAGCACGAAGGTTACGCCCATCTCAAAGGCGCCCACATAGGCTGCACCGAGCATTCCGTGCCAGCCGGGCAAAATCGGTGCCCCCAGTGCCACAATCAGCACGGCCGTGTACAGGGAGCCGAAGGCGAAGTTCGTGCAGAGCCGCAGCACAGGGTCAACAGGGTCGCGGGTGTTCAGGATCCAGTACAGTGCCCATATCAGTGTGCTGCCCAGGGCCAGCATGACCCCCAAAGGGTTGGAAAGTTCGAATGAGAGGACATTCCCCCGGGTAGCGATGACCAGCACCCCGGCGTAGCTCACGGCCAGGGCCAGGAGATCGAGGATCCGCAAGCGTTGACCCAGCAGGGGCACGGACAACAGGGACAGGGTGATGGCCCAGGTGTAGTTGAGGGGCTGGGCCTCCTGCGCGGGGAGCAGGTCGTAGGCCTTGAACAGGACCAGGTAGTAGGCAAAGGGGTTGAGCAAACCGAACAGGGCGGACAGGAGCAGGTCACGTTTCCCCAGCCGAAACAATTGGGACAGCCTGCCCTGCCAGGCCAGCATCACCAGCAGGACGGTCAGGGAGGTCAGTGAGGCCAGGAGCAGGAGCTGGACCACGGAGAGGTGTCGCAGGGAGATCTTGAAGGCCGAGGCCACTGTGGACCAGATGGCCACCGTGGCCAGGGCGAAGCAGGTGGCCCTGGTTTGCTGCTGCATGGTCCCCATGCATAGTTCCAAGCCCACGACGTGGCAAGGCCGGCGGCAGCTTGCCTGGCACCCCCATTTTCACTACCATGCGCCGATCCATTCCCAGTGACAGCGACCAGACACCCGTCCCCCGGAGCTCAGGCAGTCATGATCCACGACCACGTGCTTTCCCTTATCGGATCGACCCCCATGGTGCGCATCAATCGCCTCAACCCCTTTCCCGGGGTGACTGTGGCGGCCAAGTACGAGCGCACCAACCCCGGCGGCTCCATCAAGGACAGGGTGGCCCTGGCCATGGTCGAGGCGGCGGAGCAAAGCGGCGAGCTCAGCCCGGACAAGACCATCATCGAGGCCACCTCGGGCAACACCGGCATCGGCCTGGCAATGGTCTGCGCGGTCAAGGCCTACAAGATCATGCTGCTCATGCCCGACTCGGCCTCAGAGGAACGCAAGCCCATCATGCGGGCCCACGGGGCCGAGCTACTGCTCACCCCCGGCCCCCTGGGCACCGACGGGGCCCTCGAGGAAGCCTACCGGCTGGCACGGGAGGAGCCCGAGACCTATGTGCTCATGGACCAGTTCAACAACCCGGCAAGCATCGAGGCCCACTACCGCGGCACAGGGCAGGAGATCTACGACCAGACCGGTGGGCGCGTCACCCACGTGGTGGCCACCCTGGGGACAACGGGCACGGCCATGGGCCTTGCCAGGCGGCTCAAGGAGCTGAACCCGGCCATCCGGGTCATGGCTGTGGAGCCCTATGCCGGCCACAAGATCCAGGGGCTCAAGAACATGCACGAGTCCTACCCCCCGGGTATCTACGACAAGAAGGCCCTGGACGGGATCCTGCACGTCGAGGACGAGCAGGCCTTTGCCATGTGCCGGCAGCTGGCCAGGGAGGAAGGGTTGTTCGTGGGCATGAGCTCCGGGGCGGCGCTGGCCGGGGCCCTGCAGGTGGCCGGGGAGATCGGTCAGGGGGTTGTGGTGACCATCTTTCCGGACGGCGGAGAGCGCTATCTGAGCACGCCCCTGTTCGTTCCCCCCACCAAACGCGGCCTGGCGCTGTTCAATGTCAAGACCAGAACCAAGGAGCGCTTTTCCCCGGGCTCCGGTTCAGTGGGGCTGTTCACACCTGGTCCTTCGCCGGACCGCCCTGGGGACCTGGAAGCCTGGCGCCGGATCATGATTCTCGACGTTCTGACCCGTTACCTGCAGTACAACGGCGTGGCCTGCACGGGAACGGTCGGCCTTTCCGACCTCGAGGACCAGGCAGTGGAACGGTCCCGGGAGATGGGCGTGTCACGGGAGGTCTTTACCGAGCGCTTTCTGCAGGAGACCGCGGACCTGTCGAAAAAGCTGGCAGTCACGCCGGACATTGCCTTTGTCCCGGCCAGCAGGGATCTGGAGTCCATGCTGGATATCTGCAGGAAGCTCCTGGGCAAGGGCAGGGCCTACGAGAAGCTGCGCTCGGTCTACTACGACGTGCACCGGGACATGGAGTACGGAGCCCTGGGCAGCATGGACCTGGACAAGCTCAGCCTGGGCAAGACGGTCGACCTGGAGGCTTACGTCAAGGACAACGACCGGGACTTCACCCTGCTCAAGCGCTCCACCCTCAAGGACCTCAAGCTCGGGGACTTTCTCAAGACCCAGTGGGGCAGCGTGCGCCCGAGCTGGTACCTGCAGATGGCCGCCGCGGCCGGGGTGGAGGGGACGTGTCCCTCGCTGGTGCTGGGGGGACAGCCCCACCAGGTCCCGCACCTGGAAAACCTGCGTTCCCTCTGGGAGCACGGTCTGGGAAAGGTGCCCCAGCTGTGGATGCTTGCCCAGCCCGTGCGTTGGGGTGAGGAGCCAGCCGCCCCTCCGAGCTGCCAGGAGCTGCTGGAGCAGCTCGGCAGCCCGCATATCCTGCGCCTCTGGCTGCTGTCCACCTCCTACCGCAAGACCCTGACCTATTCGCAGGAGGGGCTGCGCATGTGGGAGAAGAACTGGCGCAAGGTGCAGGAGCTTACGGGCCACCTGGCCTCTGCAAAGCAGTCAGGAGGAGGGGTGGCCAAGGAGATCAGCCAGGCCAACTACGACCTGAAGCACGGCCTGAAGGAAGCCATGGAGGACGACCTGGCCCTGCACCGCTTCTGGCCGGTGCTCTTCGACTACTGCCGCACCGTGAACCGGCGCATGGTCAGCAAGGAGCTCAGCGGAGAGGAGGCCGGGGCCTGCTTAGCCCAGCTCAAGGCCGCGGACGCCATCCTGGCCATGGTGGACTGGGAGGGTCTGGCGGTAGAGCGACAGGACTGGCCAGAGGAGCTGGCCGGTCTGGTCGCAAGACGGGAGAAGGCCCGCAGCAGCCGGGACTTCGCAAGTGCCGATGCGTTACGGACCAGGATCAGCGAGATGGGGTACGAGATCGAGGACACGGCTTCGGGACCGCGCCTGCACCGCAGGTAGTGGGGATCAGCTTCCGGCGAACTTCTTGGAGTCGATGCGGTACTTCTTGACCTTGTAGTTGATGACCCGGTAGCTGGCCCGCAGGTCACGTGCCGCCTGCAGCATGTTGCCCCTGCTCTTCTTCAGCGCGTCGATGAGCACTTCCTTTTCAAAGTCGGCCACCACCTCCCCGAAGGAAAGGTCCGAGTCCGTGGCCGAGCTTTCCGCGGTCTGCAGGGAAGGGGGCAGGTGGTAGGTCCTGATGACCTCGTCGTTGCACAGCAGGACCGCCCGCTCCAGGGAGTTGCGCAGCTCGCGCACGTTGCCGGGCCAGTGGTACTGGACCAGCAGGTCGATAGCCGGGGTGGAGATCCGCTTGAGATTTTTGCCGTACTCGCGGGAGAAATCCTGCAGGAAATGCTCGGCCAGGGGAAGGATGTCGTCCCGACGCTCCCTGAGTGGGGGGATGAAGATGGGGAAGACGTTGATCCGGTAATAGAGGTCTTCCCGGAACTGCCCTTTCTCCAGCAGTTCTTCCAAGGGACGATGGGTGGCGCAGACCAGGCGAACGTCCACATGGATGGTTTTCTCCGATCCCAGGCGCTGGATCTCCCCCTCCTGAATGGCCCGCAGCAGCTTGGCCTGGGCCTCCCCGCTCAGCTCTCCGATCTCGTCCAGGAACAGGGTTCCCTTGTCCGAGAGCTCGAACCGTCCCTTCTTGGCCTGCACCGCGCCCGTAAAGGCCCCTTTTTCGTGTCCAAAGAGCTCGCTTTCCAGAAGCTCCGAGGGCAGCGCCGCACAGTTCAGCTTGATGAACGATTCGTCCTTGCGGGGGCTGGAGAGGTGGATGGCCTCAGCCAGCAGCTCCTGGATCAGACCGGTGTCGCGCTCAGAGGCCTTCTTTGAGATCCCACGCAACTCCTGGAGCTGGTCCTCGAGTTCACGCATTTTGATAGAGTAGAAACTCTCTTCTTTATTTAGTTCCTGGAGCGTCTCGAGAGCGTCTTCGACCTCGCTGAGTTGTTGCCGCAGCTTCTGTCGTTCTGCTGTGAGACTCTCCTGCCCGGTGTCGAGAGGGCTAATCCTGGATGATAATGCGAGCAGACTGTCTTTGAGCTCCGGGAGCGAGTCTCCAACAACGTCCTTGGAAGTCCAGTGCTGGAGGCTAGTGGTGAGGTGCTGGTGGTTCGCGATCTCGAGCTCGAGGGCGTCCTTGATCGAGGGGAAATCCGGAGAGTAGGGGGCGGCAGAGTCGGGGAAGCTGAGTAGTGTGGCGGAGAAGCGCATAAGTGGCGATGAATGCGGAGAAGAGAGAATGCATA
>CAZUBS010000003.1:0-19629 GCA_964618595.1 uncultured Desulfohalobiaceae bacterium | reverse complement strand
CTGATTCGTAATCAGCAGGCCAGGAGTTCGAGTCTCCTCGCTGGCTCCAGGAAAATCAAGGCGGCCTTTGTGGCTGCCTTTTTTCTTGTGCGTTGGTGGGCGTTTTGTACCCCGTGGTTGACAGTCTGTGTCGAGCTTCGTACCGGATCAGCAAGTGCGAGGCAACTTCCTGATCCCAGGAGATCCTGTATGCGGAAGACCAAACGCGCCCTCATCCTGAGGGCCGCCGGCATGCTGTTTGCCAACAAGGGGTTCAAGGAGACCTCTGTCAAGGATATCTCGCAGCTTACCGGAGCTGCGGAAGGGACGATCTTCCACCATTTCAAGTCCAAGGAGCACATCCTGGAGACCATCCTGGAAGACTTCCGGGATTGGATTTCCCTGGAGTACGACCACTACTTCAAAGACAAGACCTTCAGAAACGGCATGCACATGCTGGAGGAGGTCATTTCCTTCTACCTGTATCTGGCTGGTCTCATGGAGGATCATTTTCTCCTGCTGCACAGGCATTTCGTGTACCAGCTGGCAGAGACCAGCCCGGCCTGCCGCGGGCACCTGGAAGCCATATACGCCCGCATCGTGGACCAGTTTGAAAAGGCGGTCCTGTCCGGGCAAGAGGACGGCTCTATTGCCTCCCTGTCCGCACGCAGGACGGCCCTGCTCGTGTTTACCATGGTGGACGGCTTGGTCCGCTTCAAGATTTACAACCTCTATGATGCGGGTGCGTTGTACAACGATCTTATCGGGCTGTGCCGCAAGATGCTCAGCCCTGGAAACTCCGCGGCACCACCAGGCCCGGCGAGGGGAGAGGGTTCATGACCTGCTGCGGGGAGGGTGACAGTATGGCCGATCGCGTGCTGCTGGTCGATGACGACAGGGGGTTTCTGGAGGTCCTGGTGAAGCGGCTCAGTCGCAGGGGCCTGAAGGTCACCGGGACATCGTCTCCTGAAGAGGCCTTGCGCTCGGTGAGCATGGAAAAATTTGTCGTCGTCATCCTGGATCTCAAGATGCCGGGAATGGACGGCATAGAGGTGCTGCGGCAGATGAAGCTCAAGCAGCCCGAGCTTCCGGTAATCCTGTACACGGGCTTTGGTTCCGTGGAGAGCAGCATCACGGCCATGCGCTACGGGGCCATGGATTTCATCGAGAAACCAGCCGATATCAATGTCCTGATGGACAAAATTCGCAAGGCCCGGGGCAGAAAGTTACTCAAGACCGACTGATGCTGTTCGCGGTTTCGCATGGTCTTTGTGTGGAGGTGGCTCCGGGCTTGAATCCTTCCGGGTTTTCTTCCCGATCCTCATTGTGCGGTTTTTGCAACCTTACTGAATCCTTTCCTGACAGCTCAGACTCAATGGGCCGGTCAGCAAGTACACCTGTCTTGTTCCGCCCGACTCTATAAAACAATTTTTTTGCCGGAAGAGGGTCTTGACAGAAAATTTTCCAGCAGGTAGATGCCTTGAAAAATTACCGAGTGAGTGCTCGGTCGGGAAATGGAATATGGCGAAAACAAAAAGGGAAAGCATCCTCAGGGCGGCAACATTGCTCTTTGCCCACCACGGGTTCAAGGAGACATCCATCAGCGAGCTTTCCAAGCTGACAGGGGCAGCGGAAGGCACGATCTTCCATCACTTCAAGAGCAAAGAACAGATTTTGGAGAAGATCCTGGAGGAGACCAGGCGGTCGATTACCGAGGAGTTCGAGCAGTACTTCACGGGACGCGATTTCGAGGACGGGATGCACATGATGGAGGCAGTGGTCTCGTTCTACCTCTATCTGTCGGGCATCCTGGAAGATCAGTTTCTGCTGCTGCACCGGCATTTCATCTATCAGTGCTCGGAAACCAATGATTTGTGCCGGGGGCATCTGGAAGCGATTTACGCCTGCCTGGTGGACCTTTTCGAGAAGGCGGTGGTGACCGGGCAGGCGGACGGCTCGATCGCGCCCCTGCCCCCACGCAAGACAGCCCTGCTTGTTTTCACCATGGTCGACGGACTGGTGCGGTTCAAAACCTATAATCTTTACGATGCAGGGGCGCTGTACAACGACCTTATTGTCATGTGCCGCCGGATGCTCGCAACCAAAGGAGAAGGATAACGGGTATGCTAACCAAGATTTTCCCCTTCCTCGGCTGGTTCAGGAGCTACAACCTCAGCCTGTTCCGGGCAGACATCATCTCGGGACTGACTGTAGCTCTGGTGCTCATCCCTCAGTCCATGGCCTATGCCCAGCTGGCGGGCCTGCCGGTGTACTACGGCCTGTATGCCTCGTTCCTGCCCCCGATGTTCGCTCCGCTGTTCGGCTCCACCCTGCAGCTGGCAACGGGGCCGGTGGCCGTGGTCTCCCTGATGACCGCTGCCTCGTTGTCTCCGCTGGCCACGACAGGGAGCCCCGGGTTCATCGCCTATGCCATCATGCTGGCCTTCATGGTGGGCGTGTTCCAGTTCCTGCTCGGCGTGCTCAGGCTCGGCCTGGTGGTCAACTTCCTCTCCCACCCGGTGGTCAACGGGTTCACAAATGCCGCGGCCATCATCATCGCCTCTTCCCAGTTCTCCAAGCTGTTCGGGGTCTACGTGGACAGCGCCGAGCACCACTACGAGACCATCTACCGGGTGGTGCAGGCTGCTCTGGACTTCACCCACTGGCCCACCTTGTTCATGGGGGTGCTGGCCTTCAGCATCATGTTCGGCCTCAAGCGAATCTCCCCCAAGATCCCCAACGTGCTGGTTGCCGTGGCCGTGACCATTGTTCTGTCCTGGTCTCTCGATTTCGAACGCAACGCCCGGGTGGATGTGGAGCAGATCGCTGTTCCCCGCGCTGTGGAGCGCATGCATGAGTTCAATACCACAATCGATGCCGTGAGCGCCCTGTCCGAGGAACGCACCCGCTTGAACGAAGCCCTGGATCAAGCCAAGGCCTCGGGTGATTCCCTGGCCAGAATCGATGCCGAGCACGATCTCGAAGTCATCAATGCCAGGATCGGACGCTACAAGGAGCAGGCCCACCTGATCAGGACCGAGCTCAGGTCATTCTTTTTCCTGCGTTCCAAGGAGCCGGTGAACAGTGACTACGCCTATTACGACCGGGAGAACATCCCGAGTGGAGTGGAGGTGCAGGAGCCGACACTGATGGTTCCCGCCTGGCGGCTCAGGGTGGGTAACACCCCCCTTGCGCTGGACGACTTGCAGCTCATGGGTGGGGGCGCGGTCGTGGGCGTCGTGCCCTCCGGGCTGCCGACCCTGAGTATGCCCGCGTTCGATTTCAGGGTCCTGGGTACGCTGATCCCCTACGCGGCCCTCATCTCCCTGCTCGGTTTCATGGAGGCCATCCCCATTGCCCAGGCCATGGCCCCCAAGCCAGGGCAGCCTCTCCACCCCAACCAGGAGCTGATCGGCCAGGGCCTGGCCAACATCCTCGGCTCGGTCGGCCAGAGCTACCCGGTGTCCGGATCCTTCTCCAGGTCGGCGGTGAACCTCCAGGCCGGCGCGATTACCGGCCTGTCCAGCGTGTTCACCTCGCTGCTGGTGGTCGTGGTTCTCTTGTTCTTCACGCCGCTGCTCTACCACCTGCCACAGGCGGTCCTGGCCGCGGTGATCATGATGGCGGTCATCGGGCTGATCAACGCAAGCGGTTTCATGCACGCCTGGAAGGCCCAGTGGTACGACGGGGCCATCTCCGTCATCTCCTTCGTGGCCACGCTTGCCTTCGCCCCCCACCTGGACAAGGGCATCATGATCGGGGTGGTTCTCTCCCTGCTGGTTTTCCTGTACAAGAGCATGCGCCCCAGGGTGGCTTCGCTGTCCCTTTACGAGGACGAGTCCCACAAGGACGCAACCGCCTTCGGTCTGGCCGAGTGCCAGCATCTGACCGTGGTCCGTTTCGACGGCACGCTGTTCTTTGCAAACGCCTCTTTTCTGGAGGACCAGATCACCGACCGGCTCATGAAGATGAAGCAGCTCAAGCACATCATCATCGAGTCCAGCGGCATCAACGACATGGACGCATCAGGCGAGGAGGCGCTGTCCCTTATCGTGGACCGGGTCAGGAGCGCCGGGCTGGACATCTCCTTCAGCGGCGTCAAGGAATCGGTCATGCATGTCATGCAACGGACCCACCTCTACGAGCACATCGGCGAGGATCACTTCTATCCCACGCTGGACAAGGCCATTTGTTCGATACACCATACGGGCTGGCACCCCGACGGTGAAGAGTGCCCGTTGACAAATGTCTGCCAACTACCCACTGCAACAAGGGGTTGATCATGTCAGTCATCAGTATTTTCAGCTCTGTCTTCTGCAAAGACAGCGAGGTCGTGGAGGAACTGACCGAGCGAACTGGGTATCCCGTGCTCACCGACGAGGACATCACCATCAGGGCGTCCAGGCTGTCCGGACTGAGCCAGGACAAGATCGAGAAGACCTTTCAGGGACAGACATCGGTGTTCAACAAGTTCACCCGAGAGAAGGAACGGTCCGTGGCCTGGCTGCGCATGGCCGTGGCCGACAGCCTGCTGGAGAACGAGGACCTCATCCTGCACGGTTTCGTTTCCCACCTCCCTGCCCGGACCCTTTCCCACGTGCTCAGGGTCTGTCTGATCGGGGATGTCAAGTCGCGCAAGCAGACGGCAGCAGCCCGGGGTGTTTCCGAAAAGGAAGCCGTCAAGCAGATGGAGCGCCACGACGCCGACCGTGCCAACTGGGTCAGAACCGTGCGCGATGTCGACGACCCGTGGGCGGCTTCACTGTACGACCTGGTTGTGCCCATGGACAAGAACGAGCCGTCCGCAGCGGCCCGCCTGATCCTGGAGCAGCTGGACAAGCCCGCCCTGAAGGTCACATCGGAGACACGACAGGCCCTGGAGGACTTTCACCTGGCATGCAGGGTCGAGACCATCCTGGTGGAGAAGGGGCACGATGTCAGGGTTGCGGCCAGAAACGGACACGTGACATTGACAATCAACAAGAAAGTCCTTCTCCTTGACAGGCTGGAGAAGGAGCTCAAGACCCTGGCATCGGATGTGGCCGGCGTCAAATCCGTGGAGACCAAGGTCGGGAAAGCCTTTCACCAGGCCGATATTTACCGACGGGCCAACTTCGAAGCGCCGAGCAAGGTGCTGCTGGTCGATGACGAGAGAGAGTTCGCCCAAACCCTTTCCGAACGTCTTTCCATGCGCGAGATGGGCACCCATGCTGTCTACAGCGGGGAGTCGGCCCTGGAGATGGTCCGCGAGGACGAGCCCGAGGTCATGGTCCTTGACCTGAAGATGCCGGGCATCGACGGGATCGAGGTTCTTCGCCGGGTCAAGAAGGAGCGTCCTGATGTGGAGGTGGTCATACTCACCGGGCACGGTTCTGAAAAGGACCGTGAGACCTGCATGGAGCTGGGCGCTTTTGCCTACCTGCAGAAGCCCGTGGACATCGACGAGCTGAGCGAGGTTCTGCGCCTGGCCAATGAAAAGGTCCGGGAGCGCAAGGAAAAGGAATAGTCCGGGAGAACGGAACCGCAATGGCGATAAAGGAATGGCTCGTTCCCAAGTTCTGGAGTCACAGGGCCGAGGCAGAGCCGTATGCCAGCCTGTTCAATTACAGGCGGACGTGGAAGCTGGCCATACTGCTGCTGCTTGGCGCAGCACTGGTGCCGTTGTTCATCAGCTCCACGATCGACTATACCCTGACAAAACGGGCCATTGTCTCTGAAAACCTTCTGCGCACCAGCCGGGTGACGTCCAACACGAGGAGGACCATCAGTTACTTCCTCGAGGAGCGCCTGGACGCCCTGGAGTACACCATCCAGGAGTTTGCCTACGACAGCCTGAAGAGGCCCGGGGCCTTGGCCGAGGTCCTGGACAACCTCAAGAAGGGCTTCGGAGGGTACGTGGACCTGGGGCTGATCAACGCCTCAGGGCGCCAGGTCAGCTATGCCGGGCCATACAGTCTCGAAGGCAGGGACTACAGCACTCAGGAGTGGTTTCTGAGGACCCGGGAGGATGGTTTCTATGTCAGCGAGGTCTTCATGGGATTTCGCGACGTGCCGCACATGATCATTGCCGTGCGCAGGGAAGACCCGGAGCAGGGGAGGTACATCCTCAGAGCCACGCTGGACTCCAAACGTCTGAACGATATTCTGGCCGACCTTGACTTGAGCGTGAACAGCGACGCCTTCATCATCAACCCAGAGGGCGTTCTTCAGACGCCGTCACGCCAGTTCGGCGACACTCTGACCCCAGTGCCCTTCCAGGTACCGAAGTATTCCGAGAAAACACAGGTCTACGAGACGGAAACCGACGCGGCGGGGGGGTATGTCGTGGGTTACGCCTACATCCAGAACAGTCCGTTCATCCTGATGGTCGCCAAGGACCGGGAAGAGCTGATGAAGCCCTGGTTCGACATCCGCTTCGACCTGATCTGGTTTTTGCTGGCCAGCGTGTCGCTGATCGTCGTGGTCATGGTCGGTGTGGCCACGTACATGATCAACAAGATCTACATTGCCGACGAGACCCGGGCCATGACCCTGCACCAGATGGAGTTCACCAACCGCCTGGCTTCCATCGGCAGGCTCGCGGCGGGGGTGGCCCACGAGATCAACAATCCCCTGGCCGTGATCAGCGAGAAGACCGGGCTGATCAAGGACCTCATCACCTACCGTGATGTGGAGACCGAGAAGGGTCGTTTGCTGGGCATGCTCGACTCGGTTCTATCTCAGGTGGAACGGTGCGGGACCATCACCAAGCGGCTGTTGGGGTTCGCGCGTCACATCGAGGTGCGCATGGACTCGGTCGATCTGGTCGAGGTGGTGCACGAGGTGCTGGGGTTCCTGCACAAGGAGGCGGAGTACCGGGATATCAACATCAACCTGAACATCGAGCCGGGAACACCGTCCCTCATCACTGACAAGGGCAAGGTGGAGCAGATCCTCCTGAACCTGGTCAACAACTCCTTTCAGGCCATGCAGGACGGCGGTCACCTGGACATTGCCATTGCACCCTCAGGAACGAACTGGGTCGAGCTCAAGGTCAAGGACGATGGAAGCGGCATATCGGAAGAGAACCTGAAGCGGATCTTCGATCCGTTTTTTTCCACGCGGGTTAAATCAGGGGGCACCGGGCTTGGGCTGTCCATCACCTACGGCCTGGTACAGGAGCTGGGGGGCAGGCTCGAGGTTTGGAGCAAGGTCGGCAGAGGGACGATGTTCACCATACACCTCCCTCTGTCTCCGCCCCCAAAGGTTTCCAGAAACGGAGGAGACAAGTGAAGGTACTGCTGGTAGACGACGAACGAGGGCCAGTGTCGGCCCTTGCCGAACGGTTGTCCTTTCGCGGCATCCGGGCCGATTTTGCGGTGAGCGGGGAAGAAGCTCTGAAGATTGCCCGGCGCAAGACATTCGATGTTGCAGTGCTGGACGTGAAGATGCCCAAGATTGGGGGGTTCGAGCTCAAGAAACGCCTTGCAGGCATCCAGCCGGGCCTGGAGTATATTTTCCTGACCGGGCACGGCTCGGAGGAGGATTTCAAGGCGAGCTGTTCCGTGGGCTGCCGTTACCTGGTCAAACCGGTTATGATCGAGGAGTTGGTGGAGGCCATCAACAGCACGAAAAGCGACCGAGGGGAACCATGACAGTGGACTGGTCGAAGCTGGGGCCGAAGGGTCTGGAATTCTTCGGGAGTATGAGCGCTTCGGTTTCGCATGAGATCAAGAATGTCCTGGCCGTGGTCAATGAAAACGCGGGATTGCTCGAGGACATGCTCGCCCGGGCGGCTCAGGGGGGGGAGGTCGACCCTGAACGCCTCTCCCAGCTGACGCGAAGAATACAGTCCAACATCGGCAGGGGAGACACGATCGTCAAGCGCATGAACCGGTTTGCGCACAGTGTCGACCAGCTGCAGAGTGACGTCGAGGTCGCTGAGCTGTGCGATTTGATGGTTGCCATGTCCCACCGCCTGGCCTCACAACAGCAAGTGAGCCTGGCGGCACAACCCGGCGACAACGTTACCATCCACACCTGGCCATACTTTCTGGAGCATTTGTTCTTTTTGTGCCTGTCCTTTGCCATGGAGAAAGTCGGCAAGGATTCCGAGATAGCCGTATCCACCGGAAAGGATGAACAGGGGGCCTGGATATCCCTTGCCGGAGTCTCTTCCCCGCCTGACCAGGCCTGGCTTGAAGCCGTGGATCCCTTGCTGCAGGCACTGCAGGCCTCTGTCACGCACGGCCACGAAACGAACAGCCTGGTGGTCAGGCTTCCATTCAAGGTGCGGCAGGTCTGAAGCAAGAAACGGACAAGGGGCAAAATGCCGGGAATCGCAGAACACCGGTCACTACCGAACCGTGTAGCGATGGACAAAAAGGAGTATCCCCATGGCAGAAAAAGTATTGCTCGTGGACGATGAAAAAGACTTTCTGGACGCCCTTTCCGAACGCATGAGGAACAGGGGCATGAACGTTCGTGCCACCACCTCGGCCGAAGAGGCCCTCGAGGCCGTTGGGGAGGAAAGCTTCGACGCCATTGTCCTGGACCTGAAGATGCCCGGCATGGACGGAATCGAAGCCCTGCAGAAGATCAAGAAGAACAACCCGGAGCTGCAGGTCATCCTGCTGACGGGGCATGCGACAGTTGAAAAGGGCATCGAGGCCATGAAGCTCGGGGCCATGGACTTTATTGAAAAGCCCGCGGACATCAATGCCCTGACCGAGAAAATCAAAAAGGCCCAGACCAGGAAAATGATCCTGGTGGAAAAGAAGACCGAGGAAAAGATGAAAAAGATCCTTTCCTCCAAGTCGTGGTGACCTGCCCCAGCTGAACTTTCAAAATCTGGTCCGGCAGGATTTTGTTGACATTCCGGGGCGGGTTTCTTCCTGAAGCGTGCCGCCGTCCACGGCAGCTGGATCTCCCGGAAAGGTTTGGTCTGCATGTGCCTGGGTCATTGGGCAGAAGTCGCAGCGCCTGGGACGGGGGTATCGGGACCTTGCGGCTCCACCCCTTTTGTCTCAGAGCTTTCCTCGTTGCCAAGGGTGGAAGGATCTTTGTCTGGGGAGAATGGGCTGAGGTAGCCGTCCACCGGGGGTGAGGATTTGACAAGGACGAAGTCTGCGGCAAAGCTGTCGACCATGGCAGTTGCAGTGCTTCGGACAACCTCTGCGACACTTTCCTGTTCGGCAATGCCCAGTGCATACTCGTACCACGGGCCCCCCTGGCCCTCTTCAAGCTCCTCCTTGCAGGCATTGAACTCGATGTAGTAGGCAACCCGGGTCTTTTCGGGCACAAGCCAGACTGCGATCTCCACGTAACCCATGGACGTGTAGTCGATGTCGTCTTCACGCACATCAGGAGAAAGGATGTCCATGTACCGTGTGCCGGGAAGCGCCTTTGTGAGCGCATCGACCACGACGGACTCCAGGCCACTGACGTCGAGCATGGTCCGGGTCGCCTTTCCGTGCACATTGATGGAGATCAGGCCGAAGAACCCGATGTCATGGGCCCAGACCATGCCTCCGGCCTTGAAGCGCTGCAGCTCCTTTTCAGCCTGTTCAGGGGGGTACATATCTTCGAGCTCACGCCCCAGCGACCCGTATTTGCTGATCCGCTCCTCTGTCGCGGCCAGGGCGGTGAAGAAAGGGAGCAGGACGAGCACGCAGAGAGGCAGGGAAACCACCATGCAGCGATACAGGGTCCTTGGCATCTGTCCTCCGGTGTTTGGAAGGGCATCCTGCCCCAGACACGGATGGAGCACAACGTGAAAATACCTGCCGTGGAGCCATGTGGGACTAGACGTTTCACGCACGGTTCGGTGGCAGCGTTGTGCACCCTTGTGCTGGGAGTGATCGTCCTGCACGGGTGTGGTTCGCCTGAGGAGCGCCTGGCTCCGCTGGCACCGGACGCGGTGGTCCTGGCATTCGGAGACAGCCTGACCCATGGGACCGGTGCTGCGCCCGAACAGGACTATCCCTCCCTCTTGGAGCACATGATCTCGCGCAGGGTCGTCAACGCCGGCGTCCCGGGTGAAACCGCGGCCGGCGGCAGAACCCGCATCGTCCACGAGCTGGAGCGCCATCGGCCCTCGCTGGTCATTCTCTGTCAGGGGGGGAATGACATGCTCCGGGGACGATCCGAGGGGGTCATCGCATCGGACCTGCGGGCCATGATTCAGGCCTGCCTGGACCATGCCGCCGGTGTGGTCCTGGTGGGCGTGCCCCGGCCGACTCTTCGCAGCTCCGTTCCGCCATTCTATGCCGAGCTGGCAGAGGAGTACAATATCCCGTATCAGGGTGAAGTCCTTCGTGATGTGCTCAGACAGCGAGGGCTCAAATCTGACCTGATCCATCCCAACTCGCAGGGATACCTGGCCATGGCCCAGGCCCTGCGCGATCTGCTTTCTGCACGAGGGGCACTTCCCGGAGCACAGCCGTGACCACCCGCGACCCTTTGCAGGCACCGCCTTTCCGCAGATCGCTGGTTCACTTGCTGCTCATAACCGGGGTGTTTTTTTTCAACTTCATCGCCCGTATCGCACTGGCCCCGTTTCTCGTAGAGATCGAGCAGGAGTTCGACCTGTCCCACACGGAAGCAGGAGGCTTGTTCCTGGTCATCTCCCTTGGCATCAGCCTGGCCCTGGTCAGCTCCGGCTTTGTGTCCAGGGCTCTCACGCACCGCAGGACGATCATTCTTTCCTCCGTATGTGTCGGTCTGGCCCTTTCCGTGGTGGCCTGGTCCCGTTCTCTGCTGCTGCTGCAGGCCGGTCTCTTTCTGCTTGGAGTCTCGGCCGGGATCTATTTTCCATCCGGGATCGCCACGGTTGCATCCATCCTCAAGCCTTCCGACTGGGGCAAGGGGTTCTCCATCCACGAGCTGGCCCCCAACCTGAGCTTCCTGACCGCACCCCTGCTTGCCCTGTGGCTTGGTCCGGTCATGAGCTGGCGCTCCCTGCTGCTTTGCCTTGGGGGGGCCTCGCTGGCCATGGGTGGTGTCTTTGCCCTGTACGGCAGGGGAGGGGGGGACAGGGGGGAGGCCCCGCGCCTGGACGTGATGCGGCAGATCGCGCGCAGGCCCGAGTTCTGGGTGCTGGTCCTGCTCTTTGGGCTGGCCATTGCCGCCAATGTGGCCCCTTTCAGCATGCTGGCCGTCTATCTCATCGACGCCAGGGGATACGATCTCGAACGGGCCAACACCCTGATCACCTTGTCCCGCGTAGCTGGTCCGATTGTCGTTCTTGGGGCGGGGTGGATCATCGACCGGCTCGGTGCCAGAAGGACAGCCGTGGTCTCAATGGGCGTCACCGGACTGTTCACTGTCCTGCTGGGCCTTGCCCAGGGACCGTATGTTTCTGTGACCGTTATAGCCCAGCCACTGCTCTCGGTCTGCTACTTCCCTGCCGGATTTACGGTCCTGTCCCAGATATTCGATTCCAGGCAGCGCAATGTGGCAGTTTCGCTGGTCATCCCCCTGGCCCTGCTGTTCGGTACCGGTCTCGTGCCGACCCTCATGGGGTGGTTCGGGGACCAGAAGCGCTTCGAACTGGGGTTTGTACTGCTTGGGGCTTTGCTGCTTGGCGGCACCTTCATCACCGGAAAAGTGCTCTTCAAAGCCGACCGGTAATATGACCTCACATGCAATCGTATTACAATTATTGTCGGCTGCAAACGGTGTTTACCGCGATTGACTGAGGCTCTTTCTGGAAGTAACAAAAGAGATGTTTGTCCGGAGGGTTCACGTCGGGACGATTGCGGATCAATAAAGTCTTACTGGTGTCAACCCTCTTTGCTTTCAAATACTTTTTCCCATGGATTTTTCATGAGTGTTTCGTCTGGATCGATCGATACCTTGAAAGCCGCCCTGGTCGATTCGGCCCTCGACTGCATGATCCTTCTTGATGACCAGGGCCGCATCGTGGTCTGGAACCCCGTTGCCGTTCGCCTTTTCGGGTACACCGCGCAGGAGGCTCTGGGGCAGGATCTGCACCAGCTGCTTGCGCCGGTTGCAGACAGGGAAGCTGCCGGCAAGGGCCTGGCAAAGTTTCAAAAGACCGGCAGGGGGCCTGTGGTGGGCAAGACGCTGGAGTTCACGGCCCTGTGCAAGGACGGTATCCAGATACCGGTCGAGGTCGCTGCCTCGGCTGTCTTCCTCGATGGGAGGTGGTTTGCCGCCGGAGTCGTCAGGGATGTGAGCGAACGCAGGCTGGTCGAGGATAAGCTGCGCACCTCCCTGCGGGAAAAGGAGATCCTGCTCAAGGAGATCCACCACCGGGTCAAGAACAACCTGCAGGTCATTTCGGGTCTTCTCGGCCTTCAGGCCCAGTACGTCAAAGACCCGGAAGACTACCATCTGTTCGCGGAGAGCAGGGACCGCATCCGGTCCATGGCCCTGGTCCACGAGGAGCTGTCCAGGTCCGGGGAGTTTGCCATTGTCAATCTCCGGGAGTACGTCACCCGGCTGGTTCGCGAGTTGCTGGGTTCCATGGCCGCAGGAAAGGACATCTCCCTGGGGCTGTTCATCGATGAGGTCCAGTTCCCCATTGATCTGACGGTTCCCTGCGGGCTGATCATCAACGAGCTGGTGACCAACGCCCTCAAGCACGGCTTTGCGGGCCGAACCCAGGGCCGTTTGGAGGTCTACCTGTCCCTGGACTCTGGGCAGGTCTCCCTGTCCGTCCACGATGACGGCACAGGATTCCCGGTAGGCGTGGACATGCACAATGCCGAGTCGCTCGGGCTGGAGCTGGTCACCAACCTGGTGACCCAGCGCAAGGGGACGGTGGAGCTGATTCAGGACAAAGGCACCACTGTCGTGATCAGCTTTCCCTCTTCCTGAACCCGCCGGTCTGAAACAGGTTTCACGTCGTGACCACCATGAATATCACCGAGTTGATCGGGCTCATGCAGGCCTCCATCGCACCCTTCGTGCTCATCTCCGGCATCGGCTTGCTGCTGCTGTCCATGACCAACAGGCTTTCCCGTCCCATCGACCGCATCCGCGAGCTCGGAACGAAGCTGGACAGTGCTTCTTCTGTGGATGCCGAAAGCATCCGTGCGCAGATGGTCATCTTCTACCGCCGGGCCCATCTGTTGCGCATGGCCATCCTTTTCGCCACCCTGAGCATCCTGTGCACCAGCGTGGTGATGATCATCCTTTTTCTCGGCCCCCTGCTGGGGCTGGAGGCGATCCTGTTCACCCAGGCGCTCTTCGTGGCCACACTGCTCTGCCTGGTGATCTCTCTGGTTTTCTTCCTGACGGACGTCTTCGTCACCCTGCGGGCCATCAAGCGCGAAATCACGGACCACCTGGTGAGCGATCGGGACTGAAATGTCGCTTAGATGGTGTTGGGGGTCTCGAGCCCGATGAGCTAAAACAATCAGATTCGTGGATTTTGACGGCCTGCTCTTTTGATCGTGACCAGGGGCGACAAGCAGCCAGGTCAATCCCGTTTCCGGGGTTTACTTTCCTTGGTTCTGTAGTAAAAAAAGAGGTTGGGATACAAACTCGAAAAGTGAAGGAGAGTGGAAATGAAGATTGCAACAAAAGTTCGCCTGCTCGCGGGCTTTTTCGTGCTGACCCTGCTGTGCGGCACTGCCGCAGCAGAGCTGCCGGAGTTTTCCGATCTGGCGCGCACAGCCGGTTCAGCCGTGGTCAATGTCAGCACGGTCAAGACGGTCGAAGGCAGCCAGCGCATGGAACGGTTCTTCAACCAGATCCCCCCCGGTCAGGACAATCCCTTCAGGGATTTTTTCGACCAGTTCGAGAGGTTCTTCGGGGACCAGCAGGGGCCGCCGAGGCAACAAAGCTCCCTTGGCTCCGGGTTCATCATCTCCAGTGACGGTTTTGTGGTCACCAACAACCACGTCATCGAGGGGGCCGATGAGATCATCGTCAATCTCAGGGGGGACAAGGAATCTGTCGAAGCGGAACTGGTCGGAAGAGACCCCGAGACCGACCTGGCGCTGCTCAAGATCAAGGTGGACAGGGACCTGCCCACGCTTTCTTTTGGTGACTCCGAGAAGATGGACATCGGGAACTGGGTCCTGGCCATCGGCAACCCCTTCGGACTGGACCATACCGTGACCGCGGGAATCATCAGCGCCAAGGGCCGGGTTATCGGTTCCGGACCCTATGACGACTTCATCCAGACCGACGCCTCCATCAACCCCGGCAACAGCGGCGGTCCCCTGCTGAACCTCGACGGCGAGGTGGTGGGGATCAACACCGCCATCGTGGCCACGGGGCAGGGCATCGGCTTTGCCATTCCCAGCAACCTGGCCAAGGATGTCATTGACCAGCTCAAGAAGTACAAGAAGGTCAAGAGGGGCTGGCTCGGCGTGACCATCCAGAACGTCGATCAGAATACCGCCAAGGCCCTGGGCCTGGACGAGCCCAGAGGGGCCCTGGTTTCTTCTGTGCAGCCGGGCGACCCGGCAGACCAGGCAGGTGTCAGGACCGGGGACGTAGTCCTGGCCATCAATGGTCAGCCCATCGATGATGCGGGGGATCTGACCCGCCAGGTTGGCGCCCTGGACCCTGGAGAGCGGATCGAGCTGACCCTGTGGCGGGACAACTCGACCAAGAAGGTCAGGATGACTCTTGGAGAGCGGGACCTGGCCCAGACCGCGGAAGGCCCGGATCAGGAGCAGGAACCTCGGGACCAGGCGCTTGGCTTGCAGCTCAGGCCTGTCACGGAACGTGAAGCCGAGGCCCTGGGAATGGACACGGCCAGGGGCTTGTTGGTGGCAGGCGTGGCCGACGGTTCCCTGGCTGCTCAGAACGACATCCGTCCTGGTGACGTGGTGCTCGAGGCAAACGGCCAGACCGTGGACAGCGTGGGCGAGTTCAGGCAGGTACTGGAGACCGATGCCCGTCAAAAGGGCGTGGTCATGCTCCTGCTCAAGCGCAGAGGGCAGAACTTCTTCGTGACCATCCCCATGGACGAGGAGTAACCAACCAGTGCGCCGCACCGGTCCCGAGCCGGTGCGGCGCATCCAACAGCATATGCCCGATGCGCCTGTGATTCTCAAAGCGGGGTGCAAGGTCAACCTCACCCTGCGTATTCTTGAACGGCGCAGGGACGGCTATCACGACATCGAAAGCCTGTTCTACCCCCTGCAGGAACCCCACGATCTGCTCACGGTGACTGCCGGCAAGCCCGGACAGGGCCTTGAGCTGAGCTGCACCGATCCATCCCTTGAAGGCGTCGGAAATATTCTTATCAAGACCTGGCACCTTTTCGCTGAAAAGACCGGTTCACGGCCCGATGTGCGCGTCCATCTGAAAAAGCGGATTCCCACCGGCGCTGGCCTGGGGGGAGGGAGCTCGGACGCCGCTGTTTTTCTTCGCTACCTGGCCCACAGCTTTTCTCCCGGCTTGTCGGAGTCAGCCCTGAACAGCCTGGGGCGTGCTTTGGGTGCGGATGTCCCATTTTTTCTTTCGCCAGCCCCCTCCCTGGTCACAGGGGTTGGTGAACGGCTGCAACCGGTTCCCGTCGATCTGGAGGGGTTGGAGCTCCTCCTGGTCTGCCCCCGGATCCACGTCTGCACGGCCTGGGCCTATGCGGAGTGGGACAGGTTGGCTCTTTCGCATGGCGGCAATCGGTTGACAATCCTCGATGACAGGAATACAAATCCGCGTTTGCGGACGGGTCTGCGGCTGGTCAACGATTTTGAACCGGTGGTCTTTCCACACTTTCCAGAATTGCGCCGGCTCAAGGAGCTGCTTTTCCAATGTGGCGCCGCGGCCAGTGTGCTGAGCGGTTCAGGTGCCTCCCTGACTGCTCTGTTTCGTTCCGGCGACCAGGCAGAGGCAGCGCAGGTGCTGCTCAAGGAGCGCTCCATCCCGTCCTATACGCACCCGCTGTGAATGCTGGGGCGTGGCCAAGTGGTAAGGCAACGGGTTTTGGTCCCGTCATTCGGGGGTTCGAATCCTCCCGCCCCAGCCAAGTTCTTCTCAAAAAGTGGGACACGCGCATGCCGACAATGAGCGAGTTGAAGATCGTGACCGGATCGGCCAACCCCAAGCTGGCCGAGGCCATTTGTGATCATTTGGGGTGCACGCTCACCCCCGCGCTGACCAGCCGGTTCAGTGACGGAGAGATCAGGATCGAGATAGGGGCGAATGTCCGCGGGGACGATGTCTTCGTGGTGCAGCCGACCTCCCCCCCCGTCAATTACAATGTCATCGAGCTCTGCCTGATGCTGGACGCGCTGAAGCGCTCCAGCGCTGCCCGGGTCACGGCAGTGGTGCCCTACTACGGCTATGCCAGGCAGGACCGGAAGGTCATTCCCCGGGTGCCCATCAGCGCCAAGATGGTGGCGGACTTCATCTCCATAGCCGGTGCCCACAGGTTGCTCACGGTTGATCTGCACTCGGGCCAGATCCAGGGTTTTTTCGACATCCCGGTGGACAACCTTTTCGCTGCCCAGGTCTTGCTGACCTATCTGAAAGACGTGGGTGAAGACGTGGTGGTTGTCTCCCCCGACGCCGGTGGGACGGAACGGGCCAGGGCATATGCCAAACGTCTTGGGGCAGGCCTGGCCATCGTGGACAAGCGCCGTGACGCTCCCAACAAGGCCGAGGCCATGCGGGTCATCGGCGATGTCAAGGACAAGATCGCGGTGGTGCTCGACGACATGATCGACACGGCCGGAACCATGGTGGCCGCCGCCGAAGTCCTGTCGGAAAAGGAAGGGGCCAGGGAGGTCATCGCCTGCGCCACGCACCCCATCCTTTCGGGTCCGGCCCTGGAGCGATTGGAGACCTCACGGTTCAGCAAGGTCATTGTGACCGACACCATCCCCTTGTCCGAGAGGGCCACGGGCATTGGCAAGATCGAAGTGATATCAGTGGCCAGCCTGCTGGCCAAGGCCATACACAACATCCACACGGAATCGTCAGTCAGCGTGCTCTTTGTCTGAACAGACCGGCTCCCTGGCTGCGCAACGCTGTGCAGCAGGGCGGTTTTCGGGCAGGGCACCGGCTGTGCGGGAAATTACAAAGGAGATCAACAATGCCGCAGCAGATGCGTTTGACCGTTGAAAAACGAACAGGGAAGGGCAAGGGGTACAACCGCCGGCTTCGGACCCGGGACATGTTCCCTGGCATTTTCTACAATGCCGAGGGCGCCAACACCATGATCAAGGTGGAGGCGGTTCCGTTTCAGAAGGTGTACGACAAGGTCCACTCCACCCGTGTCCTGGAGCTGGAGATCACGGACGGCAAAACCTCTGAAACCAACCCCGTGTTGATCTGGGACATCGTCTACCATCCAATCAAAAACAAAGTCGTGCACGTGGACTTTCTCGGGGTCGACCTGAAGAAGGAGGTTTCCGTGGATGTCCCGGTCCACGTCACCGGCAAGGCCAAGGGGCAGGAGAAGGACGGCGTGGTTTCCATCTTCCGGGATATCCTGACCGTCACCTGTCTGCCCAATGACATTCCGGACAGCATTACCCTGGACATCAGTGACCTGGACATGAACGAGAGCATCAGCATCGAGGATATCCAGCTGCCCAAGGGTGTGACCGTGGACTTTGACGAGAATTTCGCTGTGGTCGGTGTCACACCCCCGCATGCCGAACTCCTCGAGCCTGTTGAAGCCGAAGAAGAAGAGGAGCTGGAGGAAGAAGGCGAAATCGGGAGCGAAGAGACTGAGTAGCGTGACGGACCCCGCCCTGACGGGGTCCGTATCCCGACTGATTTTTTTCCGAAAAATCTTGCCCCCATCATTTTTTCCAGCACTGAAAGCATGGGCTACGCAGGCCTGATCATCGCACTGGGCAACCCCGGAAGGCGGTATGCCCTGACCCGGCACAACTGCGGATTTCTCCTTGCGGATGTGCTTCTAGGGCAAGGAGCTTTCGTGCGGGAGATTTCCGGAGCAAAAAAGGCCCTGCTCTGGGAGTGGCGGCCCGAAGCGGACGCGGCTTCCTGGCTGATTCTCAAACCGCAGACGTTCATGAACCGGAGCGGGGACGGGGTGCGCCCCTTGCAGCGCAGGCTCGGCTTTGACCCGGCGCAAATACTGGTTGCTCACGACGAGCTCGACCTGCCTTTTGGAACCCTGCGTTTCAAGACGGGGGGAGGTCTGGCAGGGCACAAGGGACTCAAGTCGCTTGTCGAGGTGCTGGGAAGCAGGGATTTCCACCGGATTCGCATCGGTATCGGCAGGCCGGATGACGGCAGCTCAGTGACTGATTACGTGCTCGAGCGGTTTTCCCGGCCGCAGATGAACGCACTTCCCGAAGTTCTGGCACGGGCGGCTCAGGTTGTGGAGTGCTTTTGCATGGCCGGGCCGGAGGAGGCGCTCAATTTGCAGCGTTCCCTGGATCAGCCCGGAACCGGAGAGAACCGGGAAGGCATGGACTAAATCCCTTCTTTTCTGTAGTATCCCGACGAATCCTGTGACGTACGCCATCTCGGGATGGGGAGGTTCAAACATCGTGTTCAACGTTGATGAGCTGGTCGTTTATCCGGCTCAAGGTGTGGGAAGGGTCGAACGGATCGAAAGCCAGACAATTGGCGGCAGTGAAGCCGAGTTCTATATCGTCAGGATACTGAGCAACAACGTCACCCTGATGGTCCCGGTCAGCAATGCCGTGAATGTCGGCCTGCGGCCGGTCTGCACGCCCAGCAAGGGGAAATCGGTTCTGAAATCCCTTGAGGACCGTTCAGATTTTACAGGCTACTCCGGACAGAACTGGAACAGGCGGTACCGCGAGTATTCTGAAAAGCTCAAGACCGGTGACCTTGCAGACGTGTCCTACGTCCTCAAGGAGCTGATCCTGATCGGCAAGGACAAGGAGCTCTCCTTCGGTGAAAGGCGCCTTCTGGAGCAGGCCATGGGCCTGATGAGCATGGAGCTGGCCTTTGCCCTGGACAAGGAGCAACCCCAAGTCCGTCAGGAGATCGAAGCGAAGTTCGCTGACATCCTCGAGTCCGGCGACGAAGAGTAACTCTGCGCTTGCCTTTCTTTCAGCCTTTTGTTTACATTTTCTAACCATGCTGCGAGATCACCCCATTGATGGGCTGGTACGGGCAAAAATTTCACTTGCCTTTCTGTTGCGTCTGTGATTAACACCCTTCAAATTTCCCCGAACTACAAAATAGTCTGATATCTTCTGGGTTATCTAGTAAACGATATCATTATTTCATTCCCCCCCCACCTGTTTCTGCAAGTATAAGCATTATTAGTAATGTTCTTTAACGTCTGATGATCTGTAAATAGTGGACACACTTTCTCCGTAGATCTTCGCTGGATCTTACAGTGTTCTTTTCTTTAATTTTCACAATTGAATTAAAGCAATAACTGTGACATTTGGGCTTATGTTCAATATGTCAACAGATATGAATTTAAATTTTAAAGCGAACAGTTGAATTGAAAACGGAGTAGATGATGAATCTATCGGAACTCAAGAAGAACTCGATGTCAGAGCTGATGAAACTGGCAGAGCAGTACAAAATTGAAAATCCAAGTGGGATGCGCAAGCAGGAGTTGATTTTTGCACTGCTTCAGGCCTGCTCATCGCAGAACGGCTCGATATACGGCGAGGGTGTGCTGGAGATTTTGCCTGATGGTTTCGGTTTCCTCCGTTCCCCCATGTACAGTTACATGCCCGGCCCTGACGATATCTATGTCTCTCCTTCACAAATCCTGCA
>CAZUBS010000002.1:0-20772 GCA_964618595.1 uncultured Desulfohalobiaceae bacterium | reverse complement strand
GTTGTAGAAGACCACGGGGTCCACCATGTGGTACTGGAGCATCATCTGGGTCTGCACGGTGAACAGGTCCTGGGGGAAGCGCACGTGGTCCTGGAGATAATCCGGCATCTCCTCGCTGGACTTGAACAGATCGGGGAAAATGGACTGATAGGTGCGGATGATTGGGTCTTCCTGGTCGTAGACGTAGTAGTCGACTGTTCCATGATAGGCGTCCACCACCCCTTTGACGCTGTTCCTGATGTAGTTGAAGCTGTTCTCCCAGGGGGTGGAGTAGGGATAGCGGTTGGTGGTGGTGTAGGCGTCCTGGATCCAGAACAGCCGCTCGTCAGCCACCACGGAGTAGGCCTCCCGGTCCCGCTGGAGAAACGGCGCCACGGTGGAGAAGCGCTCGGCAATGGTGCGCCTGTACTGGATGCGGCTCTCCGAGGTGATCTCCCCGGAAATGAGGATGTTCAGGTCCTTGAACTGCCAGGCGTATATCAGGCGGCGGAAAAACGAGCTCAGACGCACCCCGCCCTCACCCTGGTAATGGGTGTACACCGGACCGTCCTGCCCGGGGAAGTTGAACTCCTGCATCCTGCTGTTCACGATGGCATAGTCCAGGCTCTTCAAGCCATAGTAGACATCCGAGCGTTCCAGGGGGATCTCCCCCGTGGGCGGCAGGTCCTTGATAAAAAAATCGGGGCGGCCACCGGGCTGCACTTCCGTGACCGGGCTCATGGCCACGCCATAGCCGTGGGTGAACTGAAGATACCTGTTGACCCAACGCTGGGCCTCGCTCGGAAGCTTCTCCGAGGAGAGCTCCCTGGTGGCCAGCATGACCTGACGAAGCTCGTCCCCGACCATATAGCGGTCGGTGTGCACGGACACGAAGTCGTAGTAGAGACGGAAAAACTGGATCTGGTTGTAGCTCTGGAGCAAGGGGCCCTCGTCCCACAGCCTGATGTTCTGGATCGTACCCTGATTCTCTTCTATGACCTGATGATCCACCTCGCCACGGGCGGGGTGGCTGGAGGAACGCAGCTGCTCCAGACCAAAGGCCGTGCGGGTGGAGGCGATGTTGTTGGCCAGGTAGGGCTCCTCCCGGGCCAGCTCGCTCGGCTCCACGGCCAGGCGCTGCACCAGGCCGGGGAGGATGCTTATGGCCAGGATGCTCAAGGCCAGCCAGCCCCCGACTGCCCAGGCAGCGAACCGGTTCTGACGCAGGTACACGCTGGCCAGGAGCACGCCGGCCGTGACCAGGGCCACGAAGGTCATGACAGTCCTGGCCGGGAGGGTGACCATGTCATCCGTGAAGCCGACCCCGTACACCGCCCCGGTCTGGGAGTAGAGCAGCTCGTAGCGGCCGAGCCAGTGCCCCGCGGCTATGAGCACGAAAAGCAGGCCGCCCAGGATGGCCAGGTGAGACCTGACAGTTCCTGAAAGCTCAAACCCTTCCTCCCGCAGCAGGCTGCTCAGGTAGTAGACCCCTGCCACCAGGGCCATGACGGCCACCACAGCGCCCACCAGCCAGGAACGCAGAAACTCCAGGGCCGGAAGCGTGAACACATAGAAGGAGTAGTCCCTCTGAAAGATGGGGTCTTCAGTGCCAAAGGGGACTTGGTTCAGAAAGCGCAGCACGGTTTCCCACTGACCGGCGGGCGAGGAGGCCATGGCCAGACCGATCAGGATGACCACGCCCCCTGCAAGCAGGGCCAGGAGCTTTCGTGCCGAGTCGTAGACATCCGGGGGAAGCTTCCCTCCGCGCTTCGGGATGCGCCCGGTAGTGCGCAGGGCAACAGCCAGGTTGGGAACGGCCAGAATCAGGAAAAGCAGCGCACCGGCCACGAACAGGACTACACGGGTGCTTACGATTGTCACCAGCACACCCTGGTGACCGAGGCTGCTGAACCACAGCCAGTCGGTGTAGAAGGACTGCCCCCAGCCCAGTGCCGACCAGATCAGGATCAGGGCCAGGACTATCGCTCCCAGCCTGATGTAGCGGGTCAGCTTGGAAAAATCCAAGTCCTCCACACGAAAGTTAGGCAGCTGGCTCCGCGGGTCCTCGGGACCGAATCCATTGCTCATCAGTGAATCCTCCTTGGCAAACCAAATCCTGACGATTGTCTTTTCTTTTCATGACATGAAATTTTCAGGACAGCAAAACATATCGAAAATATCGCAAAAATTCCCCGTGGATGACCATGCTGGAGCAGGTCTGAAAAGCAACACTCGGTCTGCTCGCGTTGCGTCCACAAATGTGATCGCTAGTTACATGACAAGAAAAAGTGTTTCAATCTTGGCAAACTATAACGGTCCGTCATACCCGAGCTGGCGGGAATCCAGTGCCTTTGGCTGATATGGGCGTAAGATTTCTGGATTCCCGCCTGCGCGGGAATGACTTGATGTAGGAACCGAGCTTTTTCTCACACAGCAGTAGCAACGAAGCAGTAGCAACGAAAAAGACTGACGCAACACCTGAGCCATCACGGCTGGGTGTCAGATGGGAGTTCGGCGCAGCAGGTGGTTCAGGCCTCTGTTTGACCGGCCTCTTCCGCGTCGGTGAAGCAGACCTCCACCACGAGCCCTCCGTGCTCCGTGCTGAACGGGATGGCCAGAATAGGGGCCGTGGCCACGTGCTCGACGGTGTGCCCCCTGCCGATGAACACCGAGGGGGTCGAGGCCCGCAGGCTCATGCCCTGCCCCGAGAGCTGGGCCCTGGCCTTGCCGGAGATCATGTTGGTCAGCTCACCCACGGCGTCGGCGATGTCGTCGTCGATCTCGGTGTAGCCCGCTGAGAGCATGTTGTTGACAATGGCCAGTATGGCCTCTTTCTCCAGGGTCAGGGAAATGGTGCCGGTGGTGTACCCGCTGACCCCGATCAGGCCGGTCACGTCCCCCGCCGCAACCCTTTTCCGGTTGATGTAGGGTTTGCCGGGCGCGGCCTCTATGCCGGCCATGGTGGACAGCACGTTGATGACCGCATCCAGGAACGGGTTGATGAAATCGACGTCGTATTTGATCGGCATGGGGGCAACTGCGCGGGAGCACTCGGGCTTGAAAAAAACTGCCTGGGGACCGATCTGAATCCTTATAAAAAGACAGCTGTGAGCTCGTCGATGTTCGTGTCGTGCAACGCCATGATCTCCTCAAGATCCCTGGAGGGCAGCCCGATCGCGTCCCAGCTTTCCCGGCCCATCCCGGGAAGCACATACATGTTCTCCGAGCATATCTCCGCGGCATTGGCCATGTTGTCGGCAAGCTGCAGGATGGCGGCCTCCCGCGGTGACGCAGCCCGAGCCGGATCGTGGTGGCCCGCCACCAGATCGGTCAAGAAGGCGGGAAAACGCCAGGCCTCGAGCAGCAGCCTGCCCACATCGGTGTGGTCGTAGCCCAGGATTTCCCGCTCGGCCTCGACAATGGGCACCTGGTGCTCCCTGGCGAACAGCAGGAACTGAACCGAGGCATAGGACATCTGCTTGAGCAGGATGAGCCGCCCTGCATCGTGGAGCAGCCCGGCGGTGAAAAATCGCTCACCAGGCAGCCTGACCCTGCCGGCCACGAGCTTGGCGAACACGCCGCAGCTCAGGGAATGCTTCCAGAACTTCTTCATGTCCATCAGCTCCGGGGGGATGTCCTTGAAAAAGCTGATGGTGGAGATTCCCAGGGCCAGGGTGCTGACCTCCTTGAGGCCGATGAGGGACACGGCCCGGCTGATGGAGTCGATGTTGGCCGAAAGCCCGTAGAAGGGGCTGTTTACCAGCTTGAGCAGCTTGGCCGTGAGCCCCGTGTCGGTGCTGACCACCTTGGCGATGTCCCCGGCGGAGCTGGTTGGTGATTCCAGGACCTCCTTGATCTTGAAGTAGATATCGGGGAACGATGCCAGCTCGGTTTCGTGGGTCACGATGTCCGCAGGCGAGCCCAGGTCACGGAAGAAGAGATCCTTCATGGACTCCAGGTCCCTGGCCTTGAGGTCGAACTCGCAGGGCATGTTCCAGCCTTTGGCCGCGGCCTGTGCGCAGCGCGAGACACTCAGTCGGAAGAGCTCCACAAAGGCTTCATTGTCCGGATCCACATAGGCGAAGAAGGAGCGCACGTGCTGCTCCACCCGGCGCTGCAGGTCGCGCTTTTCCGTTTCCGGATCCCTGTCCCTGACATACACCAGCGGCTGCCCGAGTTCCCGGAGCAGGTGCAAAGCCCCTTCATCCAGAACGATTCCCTTTTCGAGCACTGTCGAGCCATCCACCCCGGCCACGTCCCTGGCCAGCACCATGTCCGGCACCAGATGCTCCACACAGACTTTCTTCACGCCTTGCCTCCCGGCCTGACTGATTTTTTCATTGTAAATGCTGCGGCCCGGATCACTCCTGCTTCTGCCGGGTCACTCCTGCTTCTGATAGAGGATCCCGCCCGGCTTGATGGCGGGCTTGAAGGCCTTGGTCAGCTTGAAGATGCTTTCGGAGTGGCCAAGCACCAGGTAGCCCCCAGGGTGCAGGTTGTCGTAGAAAAAATTGACCACCTTCTTCTTCATTTCGTCGTCAAAGTAAATGATCACATTGCGGCAGAACACGATGTGCGACCGGGCAACCTTCTTGACCGAAAGCGGGTCGTTCAGGTTGACGTGGCCGAAGGAGACAAGCTTCTTCACCTTGGGGTGGATTCTGTACCCTGCGGGCTCCTTCGTGAAATACCTGGCAATGATCTCCTTGGGCGTGGACCGGAGGGAGTAGTCGTTGTAAAGGCCTTGTTCGGCCTTGGCCAGCATGGCCCTGGAGATGTCATTGGCCGTGATGGTGACGCGCCAGCCAATGATGGTCAGCTTGAGCACCTCGTGCAGGATGATGCCCAGTGTGTAAGGCTCCTCACCGGACGAGCAGCCCGCCGACCAGATGTTCAGCTCCTTTTTCCCGGCCTGCATCTGCCTGGCGATGACGTCCGCGAGGATGTGCTCCCTGAAGGCATCCAGCTGTCTCGGGTCGCGGAAAAAGTAGGTTTCATTGGTGGTGACCTTCTCGCACAGCAGCTCCAGCTCCCGGTCCCTGGATGCGTCGAAGCGCAGCAGCCGGTAGTACTCCCCGAAGCTGCTCAGGTTCAGCTCCTTGAGCCGCGAGCCGAGCCGTGTCTCCAGCAGGTACTTCTTCCGCTCCGGGATATCGATACCTGTTCTCTCGTAGATGAAGGACCTGATGTCCTTGAATTCCTGGGGGAGGATCCTGGGGGTCTGCCTGAGGCTGAGCGAGGGTAGCGCCATGAACTCCTACCGCCTGTTGAGTGATCTTGGGCCTTTCATGCCAGCTAAACCCGACCAGGGAAAGTGGGGGGTTTTGGTGTCTGCACCCCCACACGACGGTCTCCCTAAGAATTATTTCTTGAAGACAGCCTCCCCTTTCCCACCAAGGCTTCCCTCCAAAAAAGCATCCAAAACGTTGTTTTTTGCGGATTCTGGGGGCAGAGCCCTCCCTTTTATTCATGGATTGACAACCAGGATCATGAACATTAAATTCTCTCAAAAAGTTAGCGAGGACTAAGAATCGATATGAGCCCACTGCCCATCACCGAGTACCCCTCTGGAAGCCGCGTCAGAATCTCCGCCCTTGACGCGGGCCATGGAGCCCGTTCCCGTCTCTGCGCCCTGGGGCTGATTCCGGGAACCGTGGTGGAGGTCACTGACTGTGGCGCGGGTCCCTGCCGCCTCAAGTTCCGGGGCAGCGACCTGGTGCTTGGTCACGGTCTGGCCAGCAAGATTCTGGCGGTCGGCCACGAGTAGACCTCTGCTCAGGGCTCTGGACCCGGGCCGGAACGCTCCCTGCACTGTGCAGGGTTTTTTATTTTCCCGGCCCGGGCGGTTCATGCTCTTCACACCACACCTTGGAGCACACCAGATCATGGGTACACCGGTGAGTCTCAGAACACTTCAGGTCAACCAGCGCGCCGTAATCCGCAGCATCAAGGCCTCCGGCGAGCTGGGGCGCCGCATTCGCGACATGGGATTGATACCCGGGACAGAGGTCCAGGTGGTGGGCAAGGCCCCATTGCGGGATCCCGTGGCCCTCAGGCTCAGGGGCTTCACCCTCACCCTGCGCAACAACGAAGCCGACCATATCGCGGTCGAGGTTGTCGAGAGCTGACCATGAGCGAGAAACCACTGCTGTTCGTGGCCCTGGCCGGCAACCCCAATTCCGGGAAAACCACCATGTTCAACGCCCTGACCGGGTCGCGTCAGCATGTTGGAAATTATCCCGGCATCACCGTTGACCGCAAGGAAGGCCTCGCCGAGGTGGATGGCAAGGAGCTGCGCATCGTGGATCTGCCGGGCTGTTACTCGCTGACCGCCTACTCGGCCGAGGAGCTGGTGGCCCGGCGGGTCCTGGCCGAGGAGCGACCGGATGTGGTGGTGGACGTTATTGCCGCCACATCCCTGGAACGCAACCTCTACCTGGCCGTGCAGTTCATGGAGCTGGGCATCCCCCTGGTCCTGGCCCTGAACATGATGGACGAGGTGCGCAAGAAGGGCATGACCATCGACAGTCAGCGGCTTTCGCAGCTGCTCGGGTTCCCCGTGGTCGAGACCGTGGCCAGGAGCGGCCAGGGCAGGCTGGAGCTGCTGCGGGCCGCCGCAGCCCATGCCCAGGCCCGTCAGGAGTGGAGGCCTCTGACCATCTCCTATGGACCGGACGTGGACCCGGTCCTGAAAGGCATGTCCGAGTCCATTGCCGCGGCCGGTTTTTTGACCGAGCGATACCCCCCACGCTGGACAGGCATCAAGTACCTGGAGGGGGACGAGGAGATCCTGCGCCTGGGGCGTCAGGCCGACCCGGACCTGTCCCGCGAGCTGGAGGAGCGGGTGCGGCAGGTGCAGGACCATTGCGAGGTGACCCTCAAGACCTCGGTGGAGGCCATCATTGCCGACTACCGCTACGGGTTCATCAGCGGCCTGCTCAAAAGCGGGGTGCTGACCAAGGAGGCCCGTCAGCAGCGTCTCGACTCCTCCGACGCCCTGGACCGGTTCGTCACCCACCGGTTCCTGGGCCCCCTGATCATGTTTTTTGCCATCTTCGCCATGTTCAAGATCACCTTCGTGGTCGGCGAGATCCCCATGTCCTGGCTGGAAACCTTCTTTGCCTGGCTCGCCAACACCGTGCACGGGCTGCTGCCGGAGAGCCTGGTACGCTCGCTGGTGGTCTCCGGCATGATCGACGGCGTGGGGGGCATCCTCGGCTTCGTGCCCCTCATATTTGTCATGTTCATGATGATCTCGTTTCTGGAGGACCTGGGCTACATGGCCCGCCTGGCCTACATGCTGGACCGGGTCTTTCGCATCTTCGGCCTGCACGGCTGCTCGGTGATGCCCTTCATCATCTCCGGCGGCATTGCCGGGGGCTGCGCCGTCCCCGGAATCATGGCCACCCGCACCCTGCGCAGCCCCAAGGAGAAGCTGGCCACGCTGCTCACCGCACCCTTCATGACCTGTGGGGCCAAGCTGCCGGTCTTCCTGCTGCTGACCGCGGCCTTTTTCCCTGAGAACGAGGCCTGGATCATGTTCCTGATCACCCTGTTCGGCTGGTTCATGGCCCTCATCGTCTCCCGGCTGCTGCGCTCCACGATCATCCGCGGCGAATCAACCCCCTTTGTCATGGAGCTGCCGCCGTACAGGCTCCCCACCCTGCGCGGCATCCTCATGCACGCCTGGGAGCGGACCTGGCAGTACATTCGCAAGGCTGGGACCATCATCCTGGCCGTGTCCGTACT
The DNA here is from genome assembly GCA_964618595.1 of uncultured Desulfohalobiaceae bacterium. Classification (GTDB taxonomy): domain Bacteria; phylum Desulfobacterota; class Desulfovibrionia; order Desulfovibrionales; family CAZUBS01; genus CAZUBS01. Next base: position 13,044 of record CAZUBS010000002.1, on the reverse strand, counting down.
CTTGTGGGCCGCCCTGACCTTTCCCCAGCTCCCTGAGGAGCAGCTTGCCGACTTGCAGCCGGAGCAGCAGACAACCTCCCGGGTCACTGAACAGGACATGCAGGCCCTTGGCCAGCAGGAGGCCGAGACCATGCTGGGAGAGCAGATCGAGGAGGTCAGCAATCTGCAGTCCCAGGCCGCGCTGCGCCACTCCCTGGCCGGGCGCGTTGGCACCTGGCTCGAACCCGTTACCCAGCTGGCCGGGTTTGACTGGCGCACCAACATCGCCCTGGTGGGTGGCGTGGCCGCCAAGGAGATCGTGATCTCCACCCTGGGCACGGCATACTCCCTGGGCGAAGTCGATCCTGAGGACTCCAAGCCCCTGTCCCGCCGCATCGCCAACGACCCCCACTGGACACCGGTCACTGCCGTAAGCCTGATCGTCTTCGTCCTTTTGTACGCCCCCTGCTTCGTGACCATCGTGGCCATGGCCAGGGAGTCGACCTGGAAATGGGCCCTGTTCTCCCTGGTCTTCAACACGCTCCTGGCTTTTGGCTTGGCTGTAGCGGTGTATCAGGGGGGAAGAGCATTGTTTTAAGGTGGGCAAGATTGAAGAAAGAAAAAGACATGGCCTGAATCGCCAAGCCCTTTTCGTTGTGCCATTTCGCCTTTCCTTCCGACTTCGAACTTCGAACTTCACGCTTGCTCCAACGGAGCTCTTTTATGCTCATCATCCGCTGCGCAGCATGCAAGACAAAGATATGGCGGTACTACAAGGTCGGAAAGGGGGAGGTGCTGCGCTGCCACAAGTCCCGGGTCCGCAAGGTCTTCGAACACCCCCGGACCGACGGGGACAAGGTCAGCTGCCCGTCCTGCGGGGAAGTGCTGGGCATTGACAAGGGAACATTCGTGAAAATGGTCCGCCGCGGCTTCACCTACAGCGGCACCAAGGAAACCGCCTGAAAGAGCTGCTGCAGCCGGCGCACAGCATCAAAGCGGACCCCGGCCCCTGATTCGGACAGGGCGAAAACGTGGTCCAATGCCGGCTCGAGCTCTTTATCCTGCCTGGCCTGCGCCGGGGCACAAAAAGCAGTGGACAGGACCAGCATGGTCGTCACTGGAAAGACCGGGCACTTCCGGACCGGGCAGGCTCTGTATGTCGGCATCATGCAGGGAGCTCCAGCAGGATTGGGCGCTTTAGGTGCAACGGGGCAATAGCGTGGCCTGCCGGGTCCGGATGAACCAGCCCGGGAGGGGCCCCCGGATTTTCGCTGCCGTTACCCTTCGATGCCAAGAAGCTCCACGTCGAAGATCAGCACGGAGTTGGGGCCGATGTGCGGGCCTGCCTGCTGCTCCCCATAGGCCAGGTCGGGGGGGATGAACAGCCGCCACTTTGATCCCTTGGGCATGCGCTTGAGCGCCTCCTGCCAGCCCTTGATGATGCCCTTCAGGGGAAAGGTCGCCGGCTGCCCCCGTTCATAGGAGCTGTCAAACACCGTCCCGTCGAGGAGGGTGCCCCTGTAGTGAACGGTCACGGTCTGATCCAGCCCGGGTGTCGGGCCGTCGCCCTTTTGAAGGACCTGGTACTGGAGGCCGCTGGGAAGCTGGACCACGTCCTGCTTCTCCGCGTTGGCTTCGAGAAAGGCCGTGCCCTGCTCCAGGTTGGCCTGGGAGAGTTGCCGGCGCTGCTCCTGCTGCCTGGAGGCGACAATTTCACGAAATTCCGCCAGGGCTTCCTCCATATCCTTTTCATCCATCAAGGGCTTCTTGCCGGAAAGGGCGTCCTGCAACCCTCTGGCCACGACCCCCGGGTCGAGCTCGTAAGGGGAGGCGCTCTCCTGGAGGGACCGGCCTAGCTCGACTCCGAGGCTGTAGCTCACCCTGGAACGCTTGGTGTTCAGGGAGGGGTCGGTGGCCAGAGCAGGTGCCGCCAGGCAGAAAAACAGGGCCGTCAGGAAAAGGGTGCGTCGTGTCTGCACGGTTGAAGCTCCTTGGTGTTTTGCCTTGTGCCGCGCTCAGTGCGGCAGTGCCCTGTGCACGGTGTCTTGATCGATGGTCAGCACCTTGCCCCCGTCCTCTTTCGAAAGCTCATCGCAACCAAATGGGTCGAACTCCAGCGGGGCCATGATCCTGCTGAATATCTCCCGCAGGGCCCGGGCGCCGATACGTGTGTTGCGCAGGGCGTGGTCGGTGATGATCTCCAGGGCCGGGTCGGTCATCCTGAGCTCGATGCCCATGGCCCTGAAGTACTCCCTGGAATGCCTGAACGGGGAGTCGTCCGCGCCGAGCATGATCTGTTTCAGCTCCTCCTTGCCGAGGTCCTCGAGTACGGAGATGGCGCTGAACCTGGAGATGAACTGGGGCACCATGCCGTAACGGAAAAGGTCGTTCAGCTTCATGTACTCCTTGAGTGTGAAATCCAGACGGTAGGTGATGCCCCCTTTCCAGTCGCTCTGGGCCATCTCCTTGAACCGCCGCTCGTCCTCGTGGTTGAGAATGACCTGGTAGACCTGGTCGTACAACCCCTCAAAGGCCCCGCCGCACAAGAACATCAGCTTGGAGGTGTCCAGTGGAATCTTGGCTGCTTCCTGCCGCCCATTCTCCATGACAGTGGTCTCATAAAGCACCCGCTCCCCCTCCAGCAGGGTCAGCAGCGACTGCTGGATGGCAATGCCCGAGGCCGAGACCTTGTCCGATATCCTGGAGGAGATCTTGTCCACCTCGTCGATGCACACGGTGGCGTTCTCCATGTACTGCTTCAGCTCCTTTGCCCCGGCATTCGGCCCGAGCAGGTTCCTAGCCTCTGTCTCCAGGCTCTTGAACAGCCGGAAGGTGTTCACGTCCCCCTCGTACTCGCCGCCGAGGAGGTTGGCGTTCATGACGATCAGGGTTCGGTACCGGGCCAGGTCCTGGTGTTCCTGGTAGAACTGCCTGATGGTGGTCATGATCGTGGTCTTGCCGGTACCGCTATTGCCGATGAGCAGGATGTTCCCGGCCCGAATGTTGTTAATGTGCTTGTAGATGGCCACGGCCACTTTCTTGAGCACATCCTCCTGACCCAGCACCTTGGAGGTCAGGTAGGCATAGATGTCCTGGGGGAGCAGCTTTTCCGCCATGCGTTCAGCCCTCGCTGTGTCCGTTCAATGGTTCCTGTCTCCCCTACGCCGTTTTCTACCCTGCCGGGGAGCTCGAAAAGATGAAAAGGCAGGCTCTCAGTTGCGCCAAGCCAGGCATTGTGGTCAGTGCAATAAATTCTCCAGCTCGGCCTCGTCCGGAGGCGCGCCCAAACACTTGGTCAGGACCAGCCGGGCCGTTTTCAGATCCCCCGCCCCGGCGCAGATGCGGCTGATTTCCACGCATTGCTGCTTCTCCAGGCCCTTCAGATCCGGGTCCATTTCCAGAAGCTCGTCCACGGTGGCTGCGGCACTCTTGTAGTCTTCGCCCTCCAGATAGGAGAGGGCCATCTCGGTCAGCAACGGGATGTTCTCGGGCTCCAGGGCCAAGGCCTTCTGGTACTCCACCACCGCCTCCTGCCAGCGACCCTGCCGTCGCAAGGACAACCCCAGGCCAAGGGTCATTTGAGCCATGGTCCTGGTGTGCTGGGACTTCTGTCTGGAGAGATCCTCCCTGAGATATTGCTCCGCCAGGCCGGGAGCATGCTCCAGACAGGTCTGGATGACCTTTTGCCTGACCCCCTCCACTGCGGTTCGGGCACGTTCCCTGGCCATGCTGATGGCCTCGGCGAACTCCGCTTCGGCATGGCTCAGCCGGCCGAGACGGGCGTGGAGGCTGCCTATGAGCACTTTTCTTTCCAGGTTGAGAGGGCTGAGGCGGGTCAACTCCTGAAGATACCTGAGCTGTTGCTCGTGGTCTCCCTCTTCCTTGTAAAAATCAGCCAGCTTCTTGAGTGGCTCCAGGTAGAGCGTGCCGCTTTTCCAGGCCTTCATGTAGGCCGCCAGGGCTTCCTTCCGCCTGCCCAACCCCTTGAGGGAGTCCCCCCGGAGCATGAGCCCTGCCGGGCTGTTCGGCTTGATGGACAGCACTTTGTCGCTGAACCCCAGGGATTCCTCGAAAACACCGTCCAGGAGCGCCTTCTTCCCAAAATCTATAAGATGGCGGATCTTGTTCGGGGGCTCCATGGTAAAGGCGATTTTTTCCACCAGGGTCTCAGCGGAGACAGGCTTGGTGATGCAGTTGTCAATACCGTTTTCATACAGATATATTATCTTTTCGCTCTCTATTTCAGAAGTGAGAAAAAGGATATAGATCGAAGGGAATGTAAGCTTGAGAAACCTTGTGAAACATACGTTCGCCTCATTCTCCAAGGAATGCTCGATGAAAAGAAGTACACGATGGCCTTGTATTTCCCTTTTTGTTTCCAGTATCACCTTTTCATATTCATCAAACATCCTTATTCTATTCATATCAAAATTTAAATCATCTACAAACACCTTATTACATGTCTTAATGAATGAAGAATCTTCAGAAAAAACAAAGAAAAGGGTGTCGTACATTTCGACAAAGTTGGCGACTACTTCTTTATAGTCTTTGACGATCTCGGATTCCATGCCCTCGTGCTCCCCGGGTGATCATTGTTTTCGGCAAAACGGTTCAAAGAAACGCGGGTCACCCTTTGTGCAGCCTGGCCAGGAGCGCCCTGGCCTTTGTATGCCCCGGGTTGATTTTCAGGGTTCGCTCAAGCTGGACCACGGCCTTTTGCCGCTGGCCCGCCTTGGAGTAGATCAGCCCCATGTTGGAGCAGATCACTTCATTTCCCTCCCCAAAGGTGGCGCTTGAGGCAAGCGCCCTGTCCAGGGCCTCGGCTGCAGCGGCAAAGCTTTTCCCCTCCTTGCAGGCCATGGCCAGGTTGTACAACAGGCTGGCATTTCCCGGAGCTATGGCCAGGGCCTTCTCATACTCCTGGATGGCCTCCCGCCACTTGCCCTGGCGGCGCAGGGCCAGCCCCAGGGTGTTGTAGGTCTCGATCAACGCTTTGGACCTGGACTCCCGCTGGCTCTCCAGGTTCTGTCTCAGGTAGCGCTCGGCCAGTGCCGGAGCCTCCTCCAGGCACATGCTCACTATTTTACTCCGGATCTCGACCATCAGGGTGTCGGCCGAGCTTTTGGAACGCACCACTGCCTCGTCAAAGACCTTGGAAGCCGTGTCCGCCCTGCCCAGCTTGACCTGGAGCCGGCCGATGGCCACTTTGCGTTCCAGGTTGAGCGGGCTCATCGCATTGAGCTTCTCCAGATAGTGGAGCTGCTTTTCCAGGTTCCCTTCCTGGCCGTGAAGCTCGGCCAGCTTCTTGACCGGCTCCAGGTAGAGCTTGGCGCTGCGCATGGCGCTGGAAAAGGCCTTCAGAGCTTCCTTTCTCCTGCCCAGGCGGACCAGGGCGTCCCCCTTGAGCATCAAACCGGCGGCGCTTCCCTGCTTCAGGGCCAGCACCTGGTCTCCAATTGCCAGGGCTTCTTCCACCCGGCCATCCCGAAGGCACTGCTTGCCCTCCTCCATGAGCCTTCCGATCTCGTCCGGAGGCTCGACCGTGTTGGCGATTTTCTCTATCAGTGTCTCCAGTGCGATGGGCTTGGTGATGCAGTTGTCGATACCCTGCTCATAAAGGTAGGCCACCTGGTCATCGCCCACCTCCTCGGTCACGAATATGATCAGGACCTCGGGGTAGGTGATGCGCAAAAACCGGGTGAAGCTCATGTCCGCGGGGTTGTCGATGGAATGCTCGATGAACAGGACCAGCCTGTGGTCGGCGGAAGCCGTCTTGAGATCGGTGATCAGGGACTCGAAGGAATCGAAGGTCCTGATCCTGTCCGCGGCAAACCCGTACACCTTGGTAAACAGCTGGTGGAGGATGGACAGAAAGGAGCGGTCCGGCGAATGGATGAGGAACAAGGCGTCGTGGTCCTCGACAAACTGCCGCACCACGGCCTCGTGTTTGCCCCGAACGCTGTTCACCTTGCTCACACCATCCTCCGGACTCTGGATGTCACCGGCCGAAAACAAAGAGAGAGAAAAGACGCTCCGCATGCAGCAAAGGGCCACCCAAAAACGGCTGGATAGCGACATGCCGCGGATTTAGCAATGAGAACGGTGCCACGGCGTCTGTCGTGATGGCTGCACTGTGACCCTGCATGGCGTCCTGGTGTCCGGCCTCTCGCCGAGCACCCTATGTCATACAAACAAAGATATCCAGGGCGGCGTGCCGCGTGACTCTCATGATCTTGCGCGGCAGGAGAGAGTCGACCCGCACACGCTGCGGATTTTAATGCAGAAAGCATTCCACAGCCAACCCTCCATTTTTCACCCGCACCCATCGCTTCTCCCCAACTCTCGACTTCCCTGCCCACTCCCTGTAACCCTATGGCCTCGGTTGCGGCTTCGAGATCATTTTTAAGGAGCACTCGCGGGGGACACGTTCATGGATGAAAAAAGCATGCAGGCCGTGGCAGAGGCATTCCTGCTCCAGGCGGTTTTTGCGGCCAGGAGCGGGATCTTCGCCGAAAAGGCCGCGCAGGAAGGCAACTCTGCTGCGGCACGTTACTTCCAGGCCCTGGCCATGGCCCAGCAGGTCCAGGCCGACATGGCTCTGGTGCTGCTGCGGGGAAAGGCCGAGACCACCGAAGACAATCTGTCTCAGGTCCTGGAGGACCTGGAGGACACGGCCTCGCTCTTCAAGGATCTTGCAGCCGATGCAAAAGGGCGGGCAGCTCGCATACTGGACCAGTTCGGCCGCGCGGGCAAGGCCCAGGCCGCGCTGGTCGGGCATGTGGGACTCGGCCGGGAGCAAGCCTATCGGGTGTGCCGGGCCTGCGGTTTCATTGCCGCGGGAAAGGACAGTGCCCAGTGTCCGGTGTGCGGTGCCGCACCAGAAAAGTTTGTCCTTGTGGAGTAGACCGTGCCACACTCCGAAGCCCTTTTCACACGCATCCGGGAGATCTTTGACGCCAGGATCCCCTTCAACCGCGTCCTGGGCCTGAACATCGACCACCTCGACTTCAAGGGGGCCAGGCTGCGCTTTGAGATGCGGGACGTGCTGGTGGGCAACTACATGCGCCAGACACTGCACGGCGGGGTCATCTCCTCGGTCCTGGACGCCACGGGAGGCTTGACCGCCTTTCTCGGAGCCCTGTCACACAATCTTTCCGACGACCCGGACAGCGCCATCGAGCGCTTCGGCCGGCTCGGGACCATTGACCTGCGGGTGGACTATCTCAGGCCCGGGCGGGGCAAGTGGTTCGAAGCCTCGGGGTTCGTCCTGCGCACCGGCCGACGGGTGGCCGTGGCCCGGATGGAGCTGGTCAATGACCGCTCTTCCATGGTGGCCGTGGGCACCGGGACCTACATCATCTCCTGACAACACCTGCCTGGAGCGGAGATCAGAACATGGACACGCAGACCATTTGCATCACCGGAGCCAGCAGCGGCTTCGGAAAGCTGACAGCCCTGGCACTCCTTCGCAGGGGGCACACCGTCTTTGCCACCATGCGCGATGCCCGGGGACGCAATGCCGATCGGGCCGCAGAGCTGGTTGATGCGGCAAAGGGGGGCCGCGGCAGGTGCCACGTCCTCGACCTCGACGTGACCAGCGATGCGTCGGTTGAGCGTGCGGTTTCCGAGGCCCTCGGCCTGGAGGGGCGCATCGACGCCCTGGTCAGCAACGCCGGCATTGGCATCAGGGGCATGGCTGAGGCCGTGACCCCCGGGCAGTTCGCCGCGGTTCTGGACGTGAACGTGCTTGGGGCCCACAGGATGTGCCGGGCGGTGCTCCCGGGCATGCGGGAACGAGGCTGCGGGCTGCTGCTTTTTGTGACCAGCATCATGGGCCGCATGGTCATCCCCTTTGCCGGGCCGTACACCGCTTCCAAGTCCGCCCTGGAAGGGCTGGCCGAAACCTACCGCTACGAGCTGGCCCCCAGCGGCATTGACGTGGCCATTGTGGAGCCGGGCGGTTTCGGCACCAGCTTCCGGGCCAACATGCAGCAGGCGGCTGACGAGGACGTGGCCGATGCGTACGGCCGGCTCAGGGAACGGCAGCTCGGGTTATGGCACAACATCACCAGGCGCTTCCAGCGCAGTGACGCTCCAGACCCGGAGATCGTGGCCGACGCCCTGGTCGAGCTGATTGAAAAGCCAGCCGGGAAGCGCCCCCTGCGGACGGTCATCGACCCGGCCAGCGGCGGCCAGGCCCTGGAAGCAATCAACCAGGCCTGCAGCCAGGCCCAGGAAGAGATCCTCTCGGCCATGGGGCTTGCGGACCTGCTCTACCCCCTGCGGGCCACGAAAAATACCACACAGAAGTAGCATTTTGTTGAAAGATACATTTCCAGCCGTCCGGGCACTGCCCCTTCTCAGCATCCGGATTTTTCCGTAGCATCGGCGCCATGCCCACACACCAGCCGGACACCTGCCCGGAGTACGTCATCCGCCAGGCCACCATCGACGACCTGGCCGACATCTTCCATCTCGGCGAGCAGCTCTTCACCCCCAGAGACTACTCCAACCTCTACCGCACCTGGGACCAGTTCGAGGTCACCAACCAGTTCAACCTCGAGTCAGATTACATGCAGGTGGCCGAAACCAACGGGCGGATCATCGGCTTCGCCATCGGCTCGGTGTTTGAAAAACCCCGCACTGCCTGGAACTATGGGCATCTGGTCTGGCTGGGGGTCGATCCTGGCTACGCCCGTTGCGGGGTGGGGAGCCGACTTTTCGACGTCTTTCGTGAGACCATGGAACGGGCCGGCGTGCGCATGCTGGTGGTGGACACCCAGGCCGACAATCAGGCTGCGCTGGCCTTCTTTCGCAAAAAAGGCTTCCTCAACCCCACGGCCCACGTCTATCTGACCCTCAACCTGCACGCCGGGGAGCACGTCCCGTGAAGAGGGGTGCCACACCGATCAACAGCGATCGACTGCGCTCCCTGCTGCGCGACATGGTCGACATCTACAGCCCTTCCGGCAAGGAAGGGCAGATCACCGGGCATTTGTCGGGATATCTGCGGGAGCGGGGGCTGCCCGTGTCCCTGACCGCAGTGACAGAGGGGCGGCACAACATCGAGGTGGTCTCCCCCGGCTCCGAGCCCCGGGTGGCCTTTCTCGGCCACCTGGACACGGTGCCGGCCTTTGACATCGAGCGCTACGAATCCGAGGAGCGCGACGGGCAGCTCTACGGGCTGGGCAGCGCCGACATGAAGGCGGGCTGCGCCGCCCTGATCGAGGCCTTCCTCTCCCTGCACGAGGAGGGTGTCACGCCCAAACAGTCAGGGCTCTTCCTGGTCGTGGGGGAGGAGGAGGTCGGGGACGGCACCACCACCCTGCTTGCCGAACGCTCCTTTTCCCACGCCGTCGTGGCCGAGCCCACCACTCTGCGGCCCTGCCTGTCCCACTACGGCTATGTGGAGATGCTGGTGCGCTCCTTCGGCACCCGCCGCCACGCCTCCATGTCCGGGCGGGAGTACAATGCCATCTTCGCCATGCTGCGCATGCTGCTCAAGCTGGGCGGTGTGCTGGAGGCCGACCACCCCGAGACAGTGCTGAACATCCGCGACCTGCACAGCGGGGAGTCGGGGTTCGCGGTTCCGGACCGTTGCGAGGCCTGGGTGGACCTGCACATCCCCCCTGGGGCTTTGCCGGACCGTTTTGCCGGGGAGCTGGCCGAGCTGGCCCGGGGCAGCCTGTCCGGAAGTGTGGCCACCGGCTATGAAATAGAGTTCCCCACCCTGATCCCCGGGTACCGCCTCGCGGACCAGGACTCCCTGGTCGAGTCGCTGCGCTCGGTGTTCGCCTCCCTGCATCTCGAGTGGGCCCCCGACTCCTTCAGGAGCCACTCCGACGCCAACCTGATGCACGCACAGGGGTGCTCGCCCGTGGTCCTCGGCCCGGGCCAGCTGGCCAAGGCCCACACCAGGGACGAATCCGTGGACCTGGAACAGGTCTCCCATGCCGCCGGGATCTACCGGGACCTGCTCCTGCACATCGAAAAAACATGGTGAGCTGAACGATTTGATTTTTTATCCGGCAGAGCAGACCTGAACGGTGACACGCTTGCCCGCCTTCTGCTTTCCCTGTATCCCTGCCGCCATGCCGACCCCTCCTCACCTCAAAGGCGTCTTGCTGGCGCTGACCGGGATCATCCTTCTCAGCCCGGACACGCTGCTGGTCAGGATGCTGGACATGGAGCAGTGGCCCCTGCAGTTCTACCGGGGGTCGGGAACAGCCCTGGCCCTGTTCGTGGGCATGGCCGTTGCCTACCGGAGCCGGGCCTGGAGCATGCTCAAGGCCGTGGGCGGTGTCGGCTTGGCCACGGCCTTTGCCTATGCCATGTCCACCATCCTGTTCATCAGCGCCCTGTATCTGACCAGCGTGGCCAACACCCTGGCCATCATCTCCACGGCGCCTCTGTTCGGCAGTCTCTTCTCCAGGCTGGCCCTCAAGGAAAAGCTCCCTGTGCGCACCTGGGTGGCTGCCTGCCTGGCTGTCGGCGCGGTCGGCATCATCGTGGCGGGGGATATCGGCGGGGCAACCTCCCACCTGATCGGCGACCTTGTCGCCCTGGCCCAGGCCATGTTCATGGCCGGAGGCTTCGTGCTGATACGCAGCCGGCCCAAGGTGAACATGGTCCCCTGCATGGCCCTGAGCGGGTTGCTGGTGGCCCTGTTCTCCTTCCCCCTCACAGACTCGCTGCACGTCGCCCCCGAGCAGGCCGCCCTCCTCGGGCTGCTCGTTCTGGTGGTGCTGCCGGTCTCCTTTGCCCTGCTTTTTCTGGCCCCGCGCTACATACCAGCCCCCGAGGTGAGCATGATCATGCTCCTGGAAATGGTCCTCGGCCCGCTGCTGGTCTGGACGATCCTGGGGGAGGCGATATCCCTGCACACCCTTGTCGGGGGCGGGCTGCTCTTTGCCATCGTGTGCGCCCATTCCGCCCTGGCCCTTGGCCGTGGCCCTTTCTCCAGGTCGGCAACGGGATTTCAGTCCAGGATCCCGCCATTTCGCAATCGATAGCACACCGCATCGAGGCAAAGCCCAGGAACTGGGCATGCCCTGAAAGAACACGCTTGTCAGCATGGGGCTGAAAAATTCCCGGGCAACAGCCTGCTGGAGCGCGGGAGCTGCTTTGGTCGGGACAGGAAAAACGCTCCGGGCGGAGCCCTTGACGGCTGCAGCGGCAGGGAGCCGGGGAAGCCCGTATCTGGGCCCGGCTGTTAACGGGGGCGGTAGGTGATGCGGCCTCTGGTGAGATCGTAGGGGGAGAGCTCGACGGTTACGGTGTCGCCTGGTGTTATACGGATACGGTACTTGCGCATCTTGCCGGAGATGTGGGCCAGGATCTCGTGCCCGTTCTCCAGTTCGACACGGAACATGGCATTGGGGAGGGCCTCGTTAACGACGCCCTGGAACTTGATTGCTTCTTCTTTGGCCATTTGACCTCCTGTTGTTCACTCTCTGACCCGGGATTCGCTTCAGAAGCGAAAAACTCGACCCTGCCCCACGCGGTGAGGCAGGGTCACATGTGAGTGTCTTGTTGATCGATGACTACCAGCGCGGCTGACGCTCGGGGCGCGGCCGTGCCTCGTTGACCTTCAAGGCTCTGCCGCCGAAATCCGAGCCGTCCAGGGCTTGGATGGCTTCCTCTGCGCCGTCTTCCTCCATCTCCACGAAGCCGAAGCCACGGGAGCGGCCGGTTTCCCGATCGTTGATGAACTTGACGGAAGTGACCTCCCCATAGGCGGCGAACAGGTCGCGAACCTCTTCCTCTGTGGCGCTCCAGGGAATGTTCCCTACATAGATGTTCTTGGCCATACCCAAAAAACTCCTGTGAAAAAAGAATACATACATGGGGTCCCCAGAACACTGTCTGCGGACCCCAGTCCAAAAAAAGCCTGCTGGCCACCACCTGCAACACTACTGCGGCGAGCGGACAATACAGGCATTTAATAATGAATAAAATTTCTGTCAATACACCACGCCGGCCACTGCTGCCTGGCCTGGTTTGCCAGACCAGGATGTCTCCAGTATGAGGCGAGCTGCAGATGGAACCTTCTGACAAGGGCATGCGGCATGTCTGACAAGATTCTCTGGATATATCTCCTGGTCGTGGCTGTTGGCGGACCGGTGCTGTTGTGGCTGCTCAAAGCCCGCATCACTGCAGTGGAGGAGCGTCGCAAGAAACGCATCACCCGCATCAAGGGTGGCTATGACGCAATCCAGACCACCTCCCCCCACGACCGGCCGGGGAAAGTTGCCAGGGAAGCCGCCCTGGAAGGGATCGAGACCCGGTTCACCATCATCCGCCGGGTCGTCAAATACACGCTGCTCCTGATCTGGATCCTGGCCCTGGTCTTTCCCTTCCTCAACCGGTTGCCCGCCACCATGACCTCCATCATGGTGGCCGCCTTCGGCGTGATCATCGGCATCGCCTCCCGCCCCTTCATCGAGAACCTCATCTCCGGCATGGTCATCTCGTTCTCCCATCCCGTCCGGGTGGGTGACACGGTCATCGTGGACGGCAACTACGGCTCTGTCGAGGACATCTCCATAACCCACACCATCATCAAGGTCTGGAACTGGCGGCGCTACATCATTCCCAACAGCCGCATGCTGAGCAAGGAGTTCGTCAACCTGACCATCTCTGACCGCTACCAGTGGGCCCATGTCGAGTTCTGGGTCGACTATGAGGCCGATCTGGCCGAGGTGGAGGCAATCGCTGTTGCAGCGGCTACACAGAGCTCCCATTTTGCCGATTACGAGCCCCCCACCTTCTGGGTCATGTCCCTGGACAAGGAAGGCGCCCATTGCTGGATTGCCGCCTGGGCCGACAGCCCGGCGGATGCCTGGCAGCTTGGCCACGACATCCGCACCAGGCTGGCCACCGAGCTCAGAAAGCGGAAAATCAAGACCCACACGCACGAGCTGCACTGGCCCGGGTGCAGCCCCGAGTGAAATCTTCCACGTTCTGAGCGACCTCATTGACCCCCGGGCAGGGACCTGGAATGAATCCTCCGTGTCGCATCGCCCTCCCCACCCAGCGCACCGCGCCCCCCCCGCAGCTCGTCCA
>CAZUBS010000001.1:0-21303 GCA_964618595.1 uncultured Desulfohalobiaceae bacterium | reverse complement strand
GGCCCAGAAACCAGAAGTACCCGTCTTCATCCATCCAGGCCTTGTCCCCGGTGTGGTAGATGCCGTGGCGCAGGACCTCGCGGGTCTTGTCCGGATCGTCGAGGTAGCCGGTGAACAGCCCCAGGGGCCTCTTGTCTTTCAGGCTGATGCAGATTTCCCCTTCGGTGCCGGGTGGGCATGGGTCGCCGTCGGCGTCCAGCAGGAGCACATCCCAGCCCGGGACGGGCTTGCCGATGGACCCCGGCTTGGGCTTCATGAACGGGAAGGTCGCGATCAGCAGGCAGGTTTCGGTCTGCCCATACCCTTCGTAGATGTTCAGCCCTGTCTGACGCTTCCAGTCGTGGAACACGCCGTCGTTGAGCAGCTCGCCCGCCGTGGTGCAGTGACGCAGGAAGGAGAGGTCGTGTTCGGCAAGGTCCTCGCGGACGAGAAAGCGGTAGACCGTGGGAGGGGCGCAGAAGCTGGTGACCTTGTTCTCGGACATGACCTTGAGCAGCTGTGAGGGCAGGAACTTGCCGCGAAAGTCCCAGGTCATGACCGTTGCCCCGGCCATCCACTGGCCGTAGAACTTTCCCCAGACGGCCTTTCCCCACCCGGTGTCCGCCAGGGTCAGGTGCAGGTCTCCCGGTCTGAGGTCGTGCCAGAAGATCCCGGTGGTTGCGTGGCCCAACGGGTAGGTGTGGGTGTGCTCCACCATCTTGGGCATGCCGGTGGTGCCGGAGGTAAAGAAGATGAGCAGGGGGTCGTCACCGCCGCAGGCCCGCTCGGGCCGAGTGAACCCCTCCTTCCCGAGTTCGAGCACCCGGTCGTAGCTGTGCCACCCGCGGGGGGCGGGTGTTTCTCCGGCCTGGACCAGGACCTGCAGCCCGGGACAGCCGGAACGGATGGAGTCGACCCGCAGGGCCACGGAATCCTCCACCACTGCCCCCTTGACCCCTGCGAAATCGACCCGGAAGCGGATGTCCCCGGCGGTGAGCATGGCCGGGGAAGGAATGGCCACCGCACCGATGCGGTGCAGGGCCAGCATGGCGGTCCAGAACTCCACCCTCCTGTAGAGAATGAGCATGACCCGGTCCCCTTTGCCCAGGCCAAGCTCGGTCAGCCCCTGGGCCAGACGCGAGGACTCGCTGCTGAAGTAGTCCAGGTCATAGGTCCGTCTGATGCCCTGCGGATCGATGTGCACCATGGCCGGGTGCTGCGGGTCCTTCCTGGCCTGGAGGTCCAGGACGTCGTAGGCAAAGTTGAAACGGCTGGGGGACTCGATGTTGAAAGTGCGGCAAAAGGTATCGTAGCCCGACGGCTGCGCGGCAATATACATTGGATGCTCCATTCAGTCGGTCACCTCCGGGGGTGAACCCGGTGCTGCCCGGTGAACTCCGGGCGAAGAGAAGTTGCAGGAGACGCAGGCCTCACCCTCGTTTGGCTGCTGGAGGCACCTGCCACATGCTGCGCCGGCATGCAAGTCCCTCACTCGTGGAGGCCATCCGGGTGGGTAGAGAATATCGCAGGGGATTCCAAGGATGGCGACCTTGGTAGAGGTCGGGTACCCGGAAGCAGAATGTCGAACCGGACGCAGAACAACGATCAGGAGGATTCGTTGCTCTTCTTCTCAAGACGCAGCTGGCCCTTGAGCTGGTCCATGCGGGCCCTGAGCAGGCCGGCCGCGGCATCTCCAAGGTCCCCGGCACCAGAGCTCTCGCGTCCGTACTCTGCCAGGTCCTGAGCCACCTGCTTCTCCATGCGCTCGGACTCCATGAACATGATGTACACCAGCAGGACCGTGGCCTCGTTCTTCCGGCCGGGGGTGCACAGCTCCCCGATCTGCTCCCGGGGCACGGTCTCGAAGAGCCGGTCCAGGAAGAGGGTGACCCATTTGGCGTGCAGCGTGGGCAGCAGGGCGGGGATCAGGGCGGCCAGGCGGCGTTGCTCCTGCTCGCTGGTGTTGGGAAGAGTCACGGCCAGGTAGTCCTGAAGGGCTTCCTGCCGGGACTCCTGCTGTTGATCCAAGGCACCCATGACCACACTGAAGAGGTGTTCGCGCATGGCAGCATCTGAAAGAGGCATAGTCCTCCTCGGGGGTTTGGAAAAAACGAAATCCTAGACAAACTGAAAGTGGGGAGCAAGTTTTCCTTGAAAGAGGGGGGCTACTGATGTGGCTCTTTCTTCCTCGTATGCCTTTGCTGGGCCGACAGCACGGTCTTGCGCAGGCGGATGGACTGCGGGGTGACCTCGACCATCTCGTCCTCACGGATGAAGTGGATGGCCCGCTCCAGGGTCAGGGGCAGGACCGTGGTCAGGACCACGGCCTCGTCCTTGCCCGAGGCGCGCATGTTGGTCAGCTTCTTTTCCTTGGTGGCGTTGACGTTGAGGTCGCTGTCCCGGTTGTGCTCGCCCACGATCATGCCCTCGTAGACCGGGTCGTTGGGAACGACGAAGAGGCGGCCCCGGGGCTCGAGGTTGAACAGGGCGTAGGCCACGGCACGCCCCGGCCGGTCGGCCACCAGCGAGCCGGTGCGCCGGGAGGGGAACTCGCCCCGGAAGGGCTCGTACCCGGCAAAGGCGGCATTGAGGATCCCCGTGCCCCTGGTGTCGGTCATGAACTCGTCCCGGTACCCGATGAGCCCCCTGGAAGGGATGGAGAACTCTCCCCTGACCCGGCCGCTGCCATGGTTGACCAGGTTGGTGAGACGCCCCTTGCGCAGGGCCAGCTTCTCGGTGATGACCCCCAGGAAGCTCTCCTCGCAGTCCACGAAGAGATGCTCCATGGGCTCAAGGCGCTGTCCGCCCTGCTCCCTGTAGATGACCTCGGGCCGCCCCACGCACAGCTCGAAACCTTCCCGGCGCATGGTCTCGACCAGGATGGCCAGCTGGAACTCACCGCGGCCCTTGACGATGAAGCTGTCCCTGTCGCTGCCGTCCTCCACCCGGACGGCCACGTTGGAGAGGGTTTCCCGGAGCAGCCGCTCCCTGATCTTGCTGGACTGGACCAGGCTGCCCTCCCGGCCGCTCAGGGGGGAGGTGTTGATGGTCACGCGCATGGACACGGTGGGCTCGTCCACGGCTATGCGCCGCAAGCGCCTTGGGGCTTCCCTGGTGGCGATGGTGTCGCCGATATGGACCTCGTCCAGCCCTGACAGGACAACGATGTCCCCGGCTGCAGCCGACTCGGTCTCCCGGATGGACAGCCCCTCGAAGGTCTGCAGCCGGGTCACCCTGAGGGGGGTCTGGCGGTCGTCCTGCTGCAGGCAGACCAGATCGTCGCTTTGAGTGACACGTCCGTTCCTGATGCGGCCAATGGCCAGCCGTCCCAGGTAGTCGGAGTAGTCCAGGTCGGCCACCAGCATCTGGAAGGGCTCTGCCGGGTCGTGGGCAGGGGCGGGCACGTGCTCCAGAATGGCGTCAAAGAGCTGGTGCAGGTCGTGCGCCTGGCCTTGGGGGTCCCGCATGGCCACTCCGTCGCGCCCAATGGCATAGAAGACCGGGAAGTCGAGCTGCTCCTCGGTGGCGTCGAGATCGATGAACAGGTCGTAGATCTCGTTCAGGACCTCTTGGGGCCTGGCGTCCTGGCGGTCGATCTTGTTGATGACCACCACTACGGACAATTTGGACTCCAGGGCCTTGCTGAGCACGAAGCGGGTCTGGGGCAGGGGGCCCTCGGAGGCGTCCACCAGGAGCAGTGCCCCGTCGGCCATGGACAGGGAGCGTTCCACCTCGCCGCCGAAGTCGGCGTGGCCCGGGGTGTCGATGATGTTGATCTTGATGCCCTTCCACTGCACGGCGCAGTTCTTGGCGGCAATGGTGATGCCACGCTCCCGCTCCAGGTCCATGGAGTCCATGACCCGTTCGGCCACCACCTGGCCTTCGCGGAACAGACCGCTCTGTCGGAACATGTGGTCCACCAGGGTGGTCTTGCCGTGGTCGACGTGGGCGATGATGGCCACATTGCGGATGGCCGTGTTTCTGGCTGTGTCTGTCATGTCTTGTGTTGTCCCGATCCCGGGGGGATCCGTGGTTGTTCAGGGAGGCTGGCTCTATCCCAGATGGTGTGAAGGCGCAAGTGCCTTGCAGGTTCAGAGATATAAGAACGGGAACGGCCACTGTCACCATGGCCTTCAGGAAAATGGGTTTGGTTGGGTCGGGTATACGGGTGCTCTGGCCTTGAAGAGCAGCGTTCAGGCAACAGTCATGTGTCCCGGGTGCAGGGCCGAAGCCGCCTGGAGAAGGTGGCCTCGATCAGAAAAGAGGGGCTGAGAAAGAGCAGGGGGTTGCGCATGACCGGGTCGGGCAGCAGGTGGTACCAGCGATACCCGAGGCTGCGGTAGTAGCTTCTGGCCCTGCCCCCGCAACCCACGGCGACCGCGGCGGCTATTGCGGCGTCGCGCTGGCAGCGTGAGGAGGCCGCGGGCACCAGGACACGGTCCTTGTATCCATAGCGTTTGAAGATCCTGACCAGGCGGCGGTACTCCCTGAAGCGGGAAAAGGCATCGGCCAGGGAAATCAGTCCGGCAGCCCCGGCCCACAAGGACAAGGCAGGCAGAAACAGCCGTTTCAGCTCCAGGGAGTGGCCGTCATGGCGCAACCACAACCAGAGCAGCAGTGTGCAGATGGCCATGCACAGCAGTGCAAAGGCGTGGGGCAGGGGGGTGGCCCGCAGGTAGCGGAACGGGAAAGCAATCAGTAGCGCAGCCATGACGTGTTGAAAATGGTCACGGTGGTCGGATTTGTCAAATTTTCAAAACGATCAGAAGCTACCCAGCCCGGGGAGCATCAAGTTCTTGGGCGCAACGCTATAGAAGATTGAAATCTTCGGTGATGATCCTTTCCGGGGGCACCCCACGCTCCAGGAGCTGGCTGGCCAGGTCGTCCATCATGGCGGTGGGGCCGCAGAGAAAGACATTCCTGTCCCAGACGGCGCTGCCCAGCTGGTGCTCCACATACTGTGCTGAAAAACGGCCCTGCTCGGCGCTGGCGTAGAGCTCGTAGTGGTGCCCGCGTTGCGCTAGGGCGGTGAACCCGTGGAAGTGGCTGAGCATAACCTCCTGCTTGATGTCCCGGTCGAAGCTGGCCTGGAGGCGGATGCGACAGACATAAAAGAGCGCCACCCGGGGGCTTTTCCAGGACCGGATGATCTCAGGGTGCATCTGCCGCAGGGGCTGTGGCACATGGCGATCGGGAAGGCGTTCCTCCGAGTGCAGCGCCACGTGCCACATGCCCAGAAAAGGGGTGATGCCGATGCCCCCGCCGATGAACAGGCAGTCCCTTTCCCCGGAAAGGAAGGGCTCGCTGAAGCGACCATAGGGGCCGTAGACCGTGACCGGGTCGCCCGTGGTCAGCCTGTCCAGGGAGCGGGTGTGGTCGCCGACCTGCTTGATGCCGAGCTTGAAACGGGCGGCCAGATTGTAGCCGCAGGCAATGGAGTAGGGGTGGGGCTCAGGGGAAATGTCCGGGCGCTCGACCGACAGGTACACGAACTGGCTGGGTTTGAAGTCCATCTTCTCCTCCACCGGGGTGAAGGTCAGCTCCAGGATGTCCTCGGTTTTCTCGATCCGTGAGACACGGTAGCGGAAGTGCGGGCCCAGGTAACGGTAGAGGAATCGGATGTAGGTAAAGGCACCCAGGGCCAGGAGCAGCAGGCCGTACATCCAGAGCCGCAGCAGCGGGTACGCGGCAATGTCCGCGTCAACGAGCAGGATGTGGGCCACGACCAACCCCAGCACCAGCCCAAAATACTCGTGGCTGCGCTTCCAGAGGTGGTAGGGGGGCTTGAACCAGAGGGTCAGGGCCACCAGCAGCGACATGACCAGCAGGGCGGCCACCCCCAGGTTCTGTCCCCAGAGGTAGGTGTCGCCTTCGGGAACAACGAACCACATGTCCCCAAGGACGTCGATCAAGTGTGGAAGCTGGTCCAGGCCAAGGCAGATCGGGTGGAGGAGGATAATGAAAAAGGCCAGCCGGCCCAGCCGCTTGTGAACCTGGTAGACCTTGTCCAGGCCGTGGAACCACTCCTCCAGAAAGCGCCAGCGGGTGGAAAGCAGGATGCACCAGCACATGAGCACCGTGGCGCTCAGGGAAGCCGCCTTGGCCGGGTACTTGAAAGGATCTGCAAACCAGTCCTGGAAATACCACTTGCTCCCCAGCCACAGGATCAGGGTGAAGGCCACGCTGCAGGTGACGGGGAGTGTTCGTTGGCGGGTGCTGGAGATGGAACGCATGGTGCCATGCTATCCGGATGCAAAATCGGTCTCAAGCAGAGATTCCAGCACGGTTGCCTGAGATCGGGGCCGGAAGAGGGCTCAGCCCCGAACCCGGGGGAGCGGTCCGTGCTGCCAGGGGGATTTTGGACATGAAAGACTTTTGAGCAGAGATATAAATAAAATTTCAGATGCAACAGTAAAATTTATTTCTTTTGTTATGAATAAATTCTGATAAACTTGGATATTAAAATAGAAACCGAATAACAATCAGGGAATTACAGTGGCTATCCGACTGTTGGTTTGAGCTTGACAGCCTGGGATATATGTGTAGATTACCATCCTTCGCCAGCCCAGACGATTCAAATAATAAAATCACGGGAGAAACGATGGAGATCTACTCAGAAAAACAAAAGTCTATTGCCCGGAAGATACACAAGGATTCCAAGCGTTCCAACTGGACCGACTGGCAGTGGCAGCTTTCCCACTCCATCCAGGATATCGACACCTTTCAGGCCCTGACAGGGATCAAGTTCAGCCAAAAGCAGCGTCAGGCCTACGAGAAGACACTGAAAAGTTTTCCCCTGTCCATCACCCCGTACTATCTGTCTCTGATCGACGTGGAAGATTATGAGAACGGCCCGGTGTTCAAGCAGTCCTTCCCTTCCCCCCGGGAGTTGGAGATCGCGCGTACCGACATGAAGGACCCTCTGCACGAGGACGAGGACAGCCCGGCCCCGGGCATCACCCACCGGTATCCAGACCGGGTGCTGTTCCACGTCAGCAACACCTGCTCCATGTACTGCCGCCACTGCACCAGGAAGCGCAAGGTCGGGGACCGGGACCACATCCCGGACAAGAAGCAGCTGCTCAAGGGCCTGGCCTACATCAGGTCCAACCCCGCGGTCCGGGACGTGCTTTTGTCCGGAGGGGACCCGTTCATGCTTCCGGACGAGCGCATCGACTGGCTCCTCGGAGAGCTGCGGGCCATCGACCATGTCGAGGTGGTGCGCATCGGCAGCCGCATGCCCGTGGTGCTGCCCTACCGCATCACCGACGACCTGGTGGACATCCTCAAGCAGCACCACCCCCTGTGGCTGAACACCCACTTCAACCACCCCCGGGAGGTGACCGCCTCCTCGCGCCGGGCTCTGGCAAGGCTGGCAAACGCAGGAATCCCCCTGGGAAACCAGAGCGTCCTGCTGGCGGGCGTCAATGACTGCCCCCGGCTGATGAAGGTCCTGGTCCAGAAGCTGGTGGCCAACCGGGTGCGGCCCTACTACCTCTACCAGTGTGACTTGTCCGAGGGTTTGACCCATCTGCGCACACCGGTTGGCAAGGGCATCGAGATCATCGAAAGCCTGGTGGGCCACACCAGCGGGTTTGCCGTGCCAACCTACGTGATCGACGCACCCGGAGGCGGGGGCAAGATCCCGGTCATGCCCAACTACCTGATCTCATGGGGAACCAACAAGGTGGTGCTCAGGAACTATGAAGGGGTCATCACCACCTATACCGAACCGGATTGCTACCAGGCCACCTACTGCGACCGGAACTGCGACGACTGCAACCTGGAGCTCAAGACCGCGGACGCCGAGGAGCACCTGGCCGTGGGTATCGAGAAGCTGCTTTCCGACTGGGACGAAACCCAGAGCCTGACCCCGGCGGACAACGACAGGCTGGAGCGCAGGAACGACATCCACTGAACCTTTTCCGGCTGCTGAATGAAGTGCAGCCGGACATGGGCTTGCGTCCCGGACCTGGAGATTCCTCGGAGCTGTCACTGCTCCACGATCTTCAGCTGAAGATTGATGGGCATCCCGGCGCCCCTTGGTCAAAGGGGTGGGAAAAGACCTGAAGACGACCTGCAGGGCGGAGTCTTTCAGTGGGGCAAATTCCTGACTGCCTGGTCAGGAAAACGGGGTGGGCCGGTCAAGGCTCCATTTCTCGAACTCCTGCTCGGCCTGCTCCTTGCTCCACCCGTAGCGCTCTTGCAGAACCTTGACCAGCCGGTCGCGGTCCTTGCCGATCATGTCCAGGTCGCCCTGGGTGAGCTTGGCCCACTGCATCCTGATCTCTTCCTTCCAATCCTTTCCCATGCTGCCTCCATTTGAATAAGCTTTCTGGTCACCTTTCTCCATGTGATCAACTACATCAGGAAATCAGCCGCAAGGCAACGGGTCAGTGAGTTCTTTGGCCCATTTCAAGCTCTGCCAACTCTTGCCGCTTGCATAAAGGGCAAAAATTTGTTGCAAAATAGAAGAGTGACCCGTGTTTCAGGGTCCTGGTTTGGAAACGATGGCTGACTCCACGCAACTGAGGTGGAAGAGCCCAAACATCCCCGAGGAGGAATCGCAATGGCAAAACCAAGTGATTACGTTCAGATGGAAGCTACAGAGGACACCAAGAAGCTCATGCAGGCCCTGATGGACGCCGGGGTGGTGTCCAGTGAGGCCGATGCCGAGAACACCGTGGACCTGATCGTCGGGACCATCCCCAGGGCCTTGAACAATGCCGACGTCATGGAGTTTGCCGGGATCGGGAAGTTTGCCACCCCCAAGGAAGGGGACATCAAGAAAGTGGACTTCTCGGCCGATCGCAACATGCTCTCCTGATCCGGGCCTTGGAAGCGCAGAGTCGGAAACGAAGCAAACAGAAAAGGAGCAACGATATGCCGGACACCAAAACACTGAAAAACGCTCTCAAAGATTCCATGCCCGACGTCTATGACGACGCCAAGGCCGAGCAGGCCGTCAAGGTGGTGTTCTCCAAGATCAAGGAAGAGCTGAACAAGGGCAACACCTTTGTGCTGCACGGCGTGGGCGAGTTTCGCACCGATCCAGAGGACGGGGGACGCAAGGTGCTCTTCACCCCTGACCGCATCCTGATCGACCGCATCAACGAGGCCGAGTCACCGCCGTCAGCTACAGCCGAGTACAGGCGCTAGCCTGCGCTCTGCCCAAAATGGCGTTCGCCAACCTGGGACCACAAAGGGCCGGAAGCACTCCGGCCCTTTGTTCTGAGGTCATGGTGCGTTAGATGGAGGAACGATGCCCGCACACGTCTTTGTGATCGGTCTGGACGATTTCAACCGCCAGCTGCTTGAGTCGATCGAAAACGCGGATGCGTTCCAGTTCAGGGAGCTCTTGTCCCTGGAAGAGATCCGGCGAAAGGACGCCATTGTCGTCAAGGAGAACATAGACAAGGCGGAGCGGATTCTGCGCGGGTTCACGGGGCGGGTGGATGCCGTCATCGGCTGGTGGGACTTTCCGGTCAGCCTCATGGTCCCCCTGCTCTTCGAACGGCTCGGCCTGGTCTCTGCACCGCTTCGGAGTGCGGTGGCCTGCGAGCACAAGTACTGGAGCCGGCTGGAGCAGCCAAAGGTCGTGCCCGACATGGTGCCGCGCTTCCAGGCCCTTGATCCCTTTGGGGACGACCCTGTGGCTGCGCTGGAGATCGATTTCCCCTTCTTGATCAAGCCGGTCAAGGCCTATGCGTCGCAGCCGGGGTACAGGGTCGAGGACAGAGGGCAGTTTCAGGAGGCCATCGCGGCTATTCGAAAGGGTATCGAGCGTTTTGCCGAACCATTCGACTCCATCCTCGACCAGGTAAGCCTGCCGCAGGAAGTCGCCCCGGTCAGGGGGAGTTGGTGCATTGTGGAAGGCATCACCTCGGGCAGGCAGTGCACCATCGAGGGCTTTGTCAAAAACAGGGAAATCACGGTCTACGGGGTGGTGGACTCGTTTCGCTTTCCCAACCAATCCACCTTCTCCCGTTATCAGTACCCCTCACGGCTGCCCGACAGGATCAAGGAGCGCATGACCGGCGCGGCACAACATGTGCTCGAAGCGGTGGGCTACGACAACGCGCCTTTCAACATCGAGTTCTTCTGGGACGAGGAGCCCGACCAGCTGTGGATGCTCGAGATCAACCCGCGCATATCCCAGTCACACAGCGACCTGTTTCAGAAGGTCATGGGGGTCTCCCACCACCAGGTCCTGGTGCAGCTGTCCTGCGGCCAGGAGGTTGTCCCGCTCGGGCAGGAGGGACGTTACCGGGTGGCTTCCAAGTTCCACCTGCGGGTCTTCGAGGACGGGACCGTGACCAGGGTCCCGGACCAGAAGGACATCGAACGGGTGCAGGACAAGTTTCCAGGAACACTGGTGCAGGTGAAGGTCGAGCAGGGGGCTCTGCTCTCCGAGCTTACGGGGCAGGAGAGCTACAGTTACCTTTTGGCCTTCGTGCACATGGGTGCGGCAAGCGAGGAGGACCTGCTCGAGAACTACCGGCAGTGCGTTGCCATGCTCGGTTTTGAAAGAGATGGTCAACGGGTCGAAGCCCCTGAACAGGAACGGTCACCATGAAGTATGTCGAAGATTTCCCCCACTCCGTCGAGGTCCTGGAAAACGTCTGGATCCCCATGCCAGACGGGGTCAGGCTGGCGGCCAGGGTCTGGCTGCCGGAAGGTGCCGAAGACTCCCCGGTCCCGGCCATCCTGGAGTACCTGCCCTACCGCAAGCGCGACGGCACCCGGGCCAGGGACGACATGCACCACGCCTACTTCGCCGGACACGGCTATGCCTGCCTGCGGGTGGACATCAGGGGCAGCGGGGACTCGGAAGGGCTGCTCCTGGACGAATATCTGCAGAGCGAGCTGGACGACGGGCTGGAGATCCTGCGCTGGATCGCCTCCCAGCCCTGGTGCTCGGGAAAGGTGGGCATCATGGGGCTGTCATGGGGAGGGTTCAACGGGCTGCAGATCGCGGCCCTCGACCCTCCCGAGCTGGGGGCGGTGGTCACGGTCTGCTCCAGCGACGACCGCTATGCCGACGACGTGCACTACATGGGCGGCTGCCTGCTGGGGGACAACCTGTCCTGGGCTTCGATCATGTTCTCCTACAACTCCTGCCCGCCCGACCCCGAGGTGGTGGGGAAGCAGTGGCGGTCACAGTGGCTGGAGCGGCTGGAGAACTGCCATCCCTGGCTGGACCACTGGCTGCGTCACCAGCACCGGGATTCCTACTGGAGGCACGCCTCGATATGCGAGGACTTCGGGGCTGTCACCTGCCCGGTCCTGGCGGCCAGCGGGTGGGCCGACGGGTACACCAACACCGTGTTCCGCCTGCTGGAGCAACTGCCGGGCCCCCGCATGGGCCTGGTGGGCCCCTGGAGCCACAAGTACCCCCACCTGGGGGAGCCGGGGCCGGCCATCGGCTTCCTCCAGGAGTGCCTGCGCTGGTGGGACCACTGGCTGAAGGGGGAGCCGACCGGTATCATGGACGAGCCCATGCTGCGGGCCTTCATGCTGGACAGCATCCCCCCCAGCGCGAGCTATGCATTCCGCCCCGGGCGATGGGTGGCCGAGAAGACCTGGCCGCCGCCGCGCATCAAGGTTGCGGAGTACTCCTTTGATCAGTCCGGGTTGAAGGCCGGTGCTCCCCCGGGAAACGGCAAGGACGAGGTGCAGACGGTTCACTCCCCACTGAGCCTGGGCTTGTTCGCCGGCAAGTGGTGCTCCTATGCCGTGGGGCCGGACATGCCCCACGACCAGCGGGAGGAGGACGGCGGGGCCCTGGTCTTCGACAGCCGGCCGCTCGATGAAAGGCAGGAGATTCTGGGGGCACCCGAGGTCAGGCTGACCCTTGCCGCTGACAGTCCCGTGGCCATGGTGGCGGCGCGCCTGTCCGACATCCAACCGGACGGCAGGGCCAGCCGCATCAGCTACGGGCTGCTCAACCTGACCCATAGAGAGAGCCACGAGCACCCTGCCGCGCTCGAACCGGGCACTCCCTTCAGGGTGACCGTCAGGCTCAACGACGTGGGCTGGTCCATCCCGGCGGGGCACAGGCTCAGGGTTTCAGTGTCCTCGTCCTACTGGCCCCTGGCATGGCCCGCGCCTCGGCCGGTCATGCTGACCGTGTACCCCAGGGACTGCTCCCTTGTGCTGCCCCTCAGGCGTCCCAAACCACAGGACGACGAGGTGACGTTTCCCGAGCCCGAGGCGGCACCTCCCTGCCCGACACGACGCCTCCAGCCCGCAGAGCACAAGTGGAGGGTGGTCAGGGACCTGGACACGGATGTGGCCTCCCTGGAGGTGGTCAAGGACGAGGGGGTGGTCGTGATCGACCCTGTGGGTACGGCGGTCAGGCGCTCGGCCAGGGAGGTCTACTCCTCCCGGGGTGACGACTTCGACTCCATACGCGGTGAAACCCTGCACGAGCGCGGTTTCAAACGAGAGGGGTGGGACGTCCGCACCGTGACCAGGACCATCCTGACCTGCAGGGAGACACACTTCTTTGTCCACGCCCAGCTCGACGCCTTCGAGGGGGAGCACCGGATCTTTTCCCGCAACTGGGAGATGTCCATCGAACGTGATCTGGTGTGAACCACCCGGCCTGGGCAAAATGACTCTTCTCAACCACCACCCCCGCCGGCCGGAGGGCGCCTGTGCTCCTGCTTGAGATGCTTTCCCTGTTCGGGGTCATGATCCTGCAGGTGGTCATCCCCCCCATCCCGGCCGAGCTGATCGTGATCGGGGCGGGCAACCGCTACGGGGTGGTCTGGACCACCCTGGTCTCGGGCAGCGGGCTCTGGGCGGGGTCGCTGCTGGTCTACTTCCTGGGGGTGCGTATCCGGGAGTGGTTCAGCCGTTTCTTCAGCCGGGACAAGGTGGCCCGGGTCATGGACAGGCTCATGCGCCATCAGAACCTGATTCTTTGGATCAGGGTGCTGCCCTACAACCCGTCGGACGTCATCTCCTACGCAGCGGGCATCCTGAGGATCAGCCCGAAAAAGTTCGTCCTGGTCACCTGCGCCACCTCCTACCTGCGCTGCCTGATGCTCACGGTGCTGGGGCAGCGCATCCGGTCACTCAAGGAGGTGTTCCTCGTCCTGGGGCTGCTGGTGGTCTCGGCCATCGCGGCCAATGCCGTGGTGGCGGGTCGCAGGGTGAAGGACAAGTCGGACGCAAAAAAAAGGGATGAAGCAGAAGGGTAGGGACGGCACCGGATCAAACAGGGAAGTTCTTCGAAGTTCGCAGTTCGCAGTCGGAAGCTCGAGGGGGGAGGAAAGAACTTGTGGCTCAGGCGCGGCTTTAGCCGTCGCTTGCAGCCAATGGTTGGCGATCCGTCTGCTCTTGGTTCCCCTCGGCGTCGGTGTCGGAATCGGGATCGGGATCGATCCCCGCCGTGTATTGTGCTTGATCCTCACGAACCGCGCAGCCCAAGTTTCGTCAGCATTGCCACGATACGGTCCAGCAAGGCCTTGCGGGTTGCGTTCTCTTGCGCCGAAAACGCCTCGCAGACTTGCAGGACATCCTGAACAACCCCGCTTCGATACCGATTCCGATACCGACCCCGACACCGAAGTCGCTCCGGCAACAAGAGGCTGATGGTGTACAGCTCATCAGATATCTCAGTTTTCCTCCGGGTGAGCGTTTTCCTTTCCGGAAGCATCCTTTTCGCACCCCTCCACCGAGCCGAGCTGCTGCTCCACGGACAGAACCACGGCCTGGAGGTGGAGATGGGCCTCCTTCTCCTGCCTGAACGCATCCAGAGATGCCAGCAGGTCGTCCACCTTGTCCTCCTGGACCTGGGCCATGACCAGGGAGGAGTTGCCCGGGAAGACCTTGGAGCCCATGTGCTTGCCGTCACGGTCCCGGCTTTGCACCATGGGCACGCGCACGAAACAGGAGATGTCGTGCCGGTCCAGAATCCCTTCGATGCGGTCCTGGAACTCGAAATGGGAGATGATGTGCACAAGCTTCATGCCGACCTTTCCTTTGTCTTGCCCGAGCGCAGCTTCTCCAGTCCCAGTCCCACGAGGGTGTAGACCACCGGGATGACCAGCAGGGTCAGGGTGGTGGTGGTCAGAAGCCCCGCGGTCACTGCCACGCCCATGGGTGCGCGGGCTTCACCGCCCGCCCCGTACCCCAGCGCGATGGGCATCAGCCCCAGCACGGTGGAGACGGTGGTCATGATCACCGGGCGGAACCGGATGCGGGCCGCCTGCTCAGCTGCCTGGGCAATCCCGGAGCCACGGGCCACCAGCACGTTGGAGTAGTCCACCATCAGGATGGCGTTCTTGGTGGCCATGCCCATGAGCATGATCAGCCCGATGAAGGCCACGATCCCAAAGGGCATGTTGAACAGCCACAAAGCCCCGAATGCCCCCACCAGGGCCAGGGGGAGGGTGAGCAGGATGATCAGGGGGTGCAGGAAGGATTCGAACTGGGCGGAGAGGACCAGGTAGATGAACACGACGGAGAAGACGATGGTGATCATCAGGTTGCGGAAGGACTCCTGAAAATCCTGGCTCTGCCCGGTGAATGAGGTAGTGAACTCCCGGGGCAGGGTTTCTTCCAGGTGCTGCTGCAGAGCTTGCAGGGCATCACCAAGAGCGATGCCGGGCGGTGTCGAGGCTGAGATGGTTGCCGCCCTGACCCTGTTGAAGTGGTGGATGGCGCTTGGCCCCACGGTCTCTGTGGTGGTGACCAGGTTGTCAAGAGAGACCAGCCCGCCCTGGTTGGTGCGGACATAGAGCCCCAGCAGTCCGGCGGGCACCATGTCCCCCCTGGAGGTGATCTCCGGGATGACTTCATACCGTTCGCTGCCCTCCTCGATCTCGGAAATGTCCGGCTCTCCCAGGAGAAAGCGCATGGTGTTGGAAATCTCTGAGACCGAGACACCCATGAGGGAAGCCCTGTCACGGCGGATGGACACCTCCACCTGAGGTTTGTTCATCTTCAGGTCGGAGTTGACCCCGATGAACTCGGGACGCTGCCGCATCCAGCTCATGACCTGCTCCTGCCTGTCAGCCAGTGCTTCGAGATCGGTGTGCTGCAGCACCAGCTGGACAGGTGCGCCGCCCCCTGCGACGCCCGCGCCGCTGCTCTGGATGACATAGGCCCGCCCACCGGGGATCCTGCCCAGCAGGCCGCGCAGCTCCTGGACGACCTCGGACTGGTGGCGCTTGCGTTCACTCCTGGGGATCATGTGCACGAAGCAGATGCCCTCGTTGACCTTGCCCGGTCCGCCCCCCCGGGAAAGGCCGATGGCCAGGAAGTAGTGGTCGACTTCAGCAATACCGTCCAGGGTTTTTTCGATGCGCCGGGCGTAGGCGTCGGTTTCGGAGAGGGTGGCGCCTTCAGGGGTCTCGAAGGAGATCATGAACTGGGATCGGTCCACGGTCGGGGTGAACTCGGTGGAAAGGCGGGTCATGAGGAAGAACCCAAGGATTAGGGCAGCCACTGCCAGAATCAGGGTCAGCAGCCGGTGTCCGAGGGCTTTGTGCAGTATCCATCTGTAGAACCTCTCCTGGACGACCAGGGTCGACTCAAGCCAGGGCCAGATCCGGCCCCTGCTCTTTCCGGCCCGCAACAGCCTGGAGCAGAGCATGGGTGTCAGGGTCAGCGCGGTGAAGGTGGAGATGAACACGGTCACGGCCACGGTCAGGCCGAACTCGAAGAAGAACCTGCCGATCAACCCGGCAGTGAATGCCACGGGGATGAACACCGCCCCAAGGGAGAGGGTGTTGGCAAGGGCCGGGAAGGCCACCTCGGTGGTCCCAACCCGGGAGGCAGGGATGGGGTCGGCCCCCCCCTCCATGTGCCGGAAGGAGCTTTCCAGCACCACGATGGCGTCATCTATGACGATACCGATGGCCAGAATAAGGGCCAGCATGGTCAGAGTGTTGATGCTGAACCCGAGCAGGTTCATGAAGGCCAGCCCCCCAAGCAGGGAGGCGGGGATGGCCAGACCGGTGATCGCGGTCCCCCAGGCGTTGCGAAGAAAGTAGAGCACCACCAGGATGACCAGGCCCCCGGCAAAGAAGACGGTGAACAGGAGGTCTCGGATGGACTCCTTGATATAGACGGAGTCGTCAGTGGCCACGGTGTAGGTCAGCCCTTGGGGAAAGCCGCGAGAGAGCTCACGGATCCGGGAAGCGACTGTCTCCGCAACGTCCACGGTATTGGCGTCGCTTTGTTTGATGATACCCAGACCAACGGTCAGCCCGCCAGTGAACCTGGCCAGCTGGCGGTCGTTCTCCACCCCGTCCACGGCCCTTCCCACATCCCGGATGCGCACCGGTGCGTCCTGGCGGGAGGTTATGATCAGCTCGTTTATGGGCTCGGGAGAGCTGAACTGTCCCCTGGTCTTGATCAGGAACTCGCGACCGGAGCTCTCGATGCGACCGGAGGGGATGTCCACATTGTTGGCCCGGATGGTGTCCACCACCTCCTGCACCGTGACCTGGTGGGCGGCCAGCAACCCGGGATCGAGCCTGACCCGCACGGCGTACCGGCGCTCCCCGCCGATCAGGATCTGCCCCACCCCGCGGATGGACTCCAGCCGCGGCTTGAGCACCTCGTCGGCGTAGCGGCTGAGACGGATTCCGTCCCAGCGTTCGTTGCCGGTCAGGGCGATCCACATGATGGCCTGGGCGTCGGGGTCGATCTTGCGGATGATGGGGGACTCGATCCCGTCGGGGAGATCACGCAGGGCGCGGTTGACCCGGTCCCGGACGTCCTGGGCGGCGATGTCCACGTCCCGCCAGAGCTCGAACTCCGCAGTCACCGTGGCCACCTGTTCCCGGGAGGTGGAGGTCAGCTTCTTGAGCCCCTCCACAGTGTTGATCTGCTCCTCCAGGGGCTCCACGATCTCGGTCTCCACAACCTCTGGCTCGGCGCCGGGGAGGACCACGTTGACGCTGACGATGGGAAACTCCACGTCGGGGTTTTCCCGCAGGGGCATCCGGAAATAGCCGAACAGGCCGAAGATGGTCAGGACCAGGAAGATGACCAGGGTGAAGACCGGGCGCCGGATGCAGAAGTTCCAGATCATTGCCGGGCAGCCTCATCCTGTTTCGAACCGCTGTGGTTCTCTGGTGCGGCAGAGTCCCGGGTGGACTCGATCTCAACCCTGTCCCCGTCGGAGAGGTTCATATGCCCCCGGGTGACCACCAGGTCGTCCAGTGAAACCCCCTGGGTGATCTCCACCAACCCGGGCTCGCGCAGGCCGGTCTCCACCCCTTGCCTGCGTGCGGTCCCGTTGTCGTCCACCGTGAAGACCAGGTAGCCGCCGCGCACCGGCACCAGGGACTCTTCGGGCACGGCCGGCTGCCCCGAGCGTTCGGCGACGACGACCTCGACCGAAGCGAAGGCCCCGGGTGTGAGCAGCCCGGAGGGGTTCTCCATTCTGGCTTTGACCAAAAATGTCCTGGTGGCGGGATCAATGGCCGGGCCTACGAACAGGACCTGGCCGGGGAATGTCCTGTCCGGGTGGGCGTCGACCGTGACCCGCACGGGTTGCCCCGTTTGGATGGCGTTGCTGCGGCTGCCGCTCACCCGGAAGGCGACCTCCAGGGTGGAGGTGTCGTACAGCGTGACCAGTGGCTCCCCTTCCTCGACATAGTCCCCAGGGTCGAAAAGGCTCTCGGAGAGGATTCCGGCCATGGGAGCCTTGATCCTGGTGTCTTCGAGCTGCTCCCGGATCAGACCGACCCGGGCCTCGAGCCTGGAAACTTCGGCCTGTGCGGTTTGGTACTCGGTCTCCACCTGGTCGAGCTCCTCCCTGGAGATGGTGTCCTGATTGAACAGCCTGGAAAAACGCTCGTAGGAGCGGCGGGTCCGTTCCAGGGTGGCCCGTGCCGAACGCAGCTCGGAGCGTGTGCCGGCCAGCTCCTGTTGCAGCTTGTCGTCCCGGAGGGTGAACAGAAGCTTGTCCCGGTCCACCTCCTGACCCTCCTGAAAACTGATCTCCTTTATGACTCCAAACCGCTCGGGCCGGATGACGACACGTTTCCCCGCCTCCACGGATCCGATCCCGTGAACGGTTTCCTCGAAGGCGGCCGGCTCCACCCGGGCGGTCTCCACCACCACAGGCGCTCTTTGCTGCCGGGCGGACTGCTTTTCCTCGGCGCAAGCGGCCAGGAAGGACAAGGTCAGGAGCAGCAGGGGAAGGGCCCGGACAAGGCAGCGGGATGGCATGGGCATGAAAAAAACGCTCCAGTCGCAGTATGGTGGATGCCGGCAGTATGTCCGCAACACGCAGTGTCCTCCAATATGTCCGGGAAGGTGGACAAATGCAAATGGTGCGGGCGGGGGGGTAAAGGCTCTCGGGAGGTTCCGGATGCTCCGGGCATGCACTCAAGGCATTTGCGACGGGTCTTTTCTATTCCAGGGGCGCGGTCCTGTCGGGAGGTGCCGGCAGGCGCCGCTGCTCAGCTTGCCCCATACTTCTCCACCCGGATGTGCAGCTTTCTGTGCAGCTCCTCGTGGACCCCGGGGCCGATCTGTTCGTCCTCGATGCGCTCGTACTCGGCCCGGACTGCAACGGCTGTTGATTCCGGCACGTCAATGTCCGCTGCCGGGAACAGGGTGTAGTCTTCCTTGCGCAGGTGCTCCCGCAACAGGGTGACGTAGGACCCCGCCGCCTCGAGAAAGGAACTGGTGTGGAGCTGGCCCTCTTCGATGGACCGGCTCATCCGGGTCACCAGATCACGTGCCCGGACATGCTCTGCCACCAGCTCGGCGATCCTGTCCTCATAAGCTGTGCCGGGAAGGGCCTGCAGCGCCGGAAACAGGGCCAGCTCCTCCTTGGCGTGATGACAGGTGTCCACGAAGCCGCTCAAAAAGCGGATCGTGAACCTCAGGTCATCCAGCTCCACGATCTGGCTGCCCTCCAGCCGGACCCGCATGGTGTCCAGGATGTCCAGCATGGACAGGATGGCTTGATGCTCGAGTCGAAGATCGTTGGTGACCATGGGTACTCCTTGCAAAAAGAATGTTTCAGGATCGAGGACCGCGGTCGTTGCTCCCTGCTCCAGTCAGGAATCGGAATCATCCCGCGCATCCAGCATGGAGGTGACCAGAATGCTGTTCAGGAGCCTTGTCGAAGTTACGGCGCGCGGCCTCCTGCGGGAAAGTGGCGCGGGGGATGAAGAAGAACAGCCTTCCCGGTGCCGTGAGCCGTGCAGCTCTGAAGCCAGCCGCCAGACAGAGTGAAAGGTTCCAGTGGACTCGGCCATTATCCTGTACAGATCGACCCTGTCCTCGCGCTCGGCATCGTGGCCGGCGCATTCACGTCGCAGGGTGGAGTCCCGGGAGTGTTTGTGTGCTGGGTGTTTGCAATCGTCACGCATGTTGCATCTACTTCTTGTGTTTTTCAGGGTGCACCTCGTTGCCGCTCCGTCGGCCGGCCTCGAAGCTGGAGATGTTGTCCAGGGTGGTCCGGGCGATGCTGTCCAGGGCCTCTTCGGTGAAGTAGGCCTGGTGCGCGGTGACCACCACGTTGGGCATCATGATCAGCTGGGCGATCATCTCGTCGCCGATGACCTGATCGGACAGGTCGCGGTAGAAGATGTTGTCCTCTTCCTCGATTACAGGGCCTTGCCGATTTCCACGGCCATCTCCACCAGCCGGCAGCAGTAGGCCCATTCGTTGTCGTACCAGGCCAGGATCTTCACCAGGTCGCCGCCCACGACCATGGTGAAGGGCAGGGCCACCAGGGAGGATTCCGAGCGCCCAATGATGTCGGAGCTGACCAGCGGCTCCTCAGTGGCCCCCAGAATGCCTTTGTAGCGATCCGAAGCGGCCGCATCCCTGAAGAAGCCGTTGACCTCCTCGATGGTAGTCTTGCGCTTGACCACCACGGTGATGTCCGAGACCGACCCTGTCACCACGGGGCAACGGATGGCCATGCCGTCGAAGATGTCCCTGAGGCCGGGCATGACCTTGGCGGTGGTCTTGGCTGCTCCGGTGGAGGTGGGGATCAGGTTGGCCGCGGCGGCCCGGGTGCGGTAGAGGTCCTTCTTGTTGGAGTTGTCCACCAGGTTCTGGGAGTCGGTGTAGGCATGGGTGGTGGTCATGACCGCTTTGTCCACCCCCAGCTTCTCGTCCAGGACCTGCATGACCGGGGCAACGCAGTTGGTGGTGCAGGAGGCGTTGCTGGAGATCTTCTTGCTGCCCAGCCCCTCGGTGTGAACGCCCAGCAGGTAGAGGCCGATGTCACCGCCCTTGCCGGGTGCGGAGAGCAGGACCCGCTTGGCGCCCGCGTCGAGATGCAGGGAGGCTTTTTCCTCGGTCCTGAAGACCCCGGTGCACTCCAGAACGATGTCCACGTCCAGCTTGCCCCAGGGGATCTTGGAGGGGTCGCGCTGGGCCAGCACGGGGATCTCCCTGCCCTTGAAGGCAAAGGTCCCGATACGGGGGTTGTCTTCGGTCACCTCGCCGGGAGTGCGCATCTCTTCCCATCCCAGGTCGTGTTTGAAGGTCCCGTAGGGGGTGTCGTACTTGAGCAGGCTGGCCCAGCCCTCGGTGTCCATGCTGCCCGAGGTGTTGATGGCCACGATGTCGATCTCCTTCTGCAGCTCGGGACTCTCGGCCCAGGTCCGGAACGTGGTCCTGCCGATACGGCCGAAGCCGTTGATGCTTGCGCGGATCATGTCTGCCTCCAAAATGTGGGATGTTGGCTGTTCATATCCAACAAGCCTACCAAATGTCTGGCGAGAGGCAAGGGCACAGGTCAAAAAACGCGGGACTGAATCACAGTTGCTCGAAAGGTGCCCCGTGACGCGCCACCAGGTGACGGGCGATGCGGTGCATCTCCTGGTGCACGGCCTCTCCCAGCTCCTCCTGCCCGATGCGCTCGAACTCCTGCTGCACCCTAAGCTGCACCTGTACGGGCAAATCCCGGTCCGCCACGGGAAAGATGTCCATGTCCTCCCGGCGCACGTGATCGCGCAAGAGCTTCACATACTCGCGGCCGGCCTGGACAAAGGCGTCTGACGCAGCCTGCTCTTCCTGCAGGGCCCGGGTCATGCGTTTCAGGTGTTCGCGTGAGGCCTCGTGGTCGGCAGCCAGGGACCTGACAGCCTCTTTCTGGATGACCCCTTCCTCCTCCAGGGCGGGGAAGAGGCCTTCGTCCTCCTTGGGGTGGTGCCCGAGGCCGACAAAGGTCTGCAGGAAGTCGAGCAGCAGCTCCTGATCGCCGCGGACAAGCTCTTTCCCCTCCTCCAGCTGGTCGCACATGGCCTCGAGCACGTTGAGCACTGCCAGGATGTCGTGGTGCTCGGCCCTGAGCTCCTTGGTGAGCATGGTGGTCTCCTTTGCAGA